>JBDNIP010000601.1:0-3798 GCA_041688245.1 Algoriphagus sp. | reverse complement strand
TATGCTGTGTGTACTGATCAAAAGCTGTTCCACTGACGCCTTGATTGTGAATGGCGTATTTTCTAAATTCTTCTTTGTTTATCATCTTTCTAGTGTTGTAGTTAGCAAAAATAAAAAAAGCCCTTTATCAAGGACTTTTTTGTATTTATTAAAGCAAATTATTTCCTTAAAAGTTCCTTGAATTCATCAATACTCACTTCTTTTTCGATCAATTCAATCTGTTCCTCTACAAATGAAAGAACCTTATCATTTTGAACCGATGTAAGCATGTTCATATAGTTTTGTCCTTCTTCACCTTTTAGATAATTATCGACAAACATATCCATACTACCCTCCATCTGTGTACCTAGGCCAGAAGATGCAAATTGCTCCCGTACCATTTGTTTTGTTTTTTCAAGTACCTCTTCATGTGCAGCCTGAATTTTATTTTCGGTTGCAACATGATTTGAAATCAATGACCATGTCAATTGTTTTGCATACTGTGGAAATTCTTTTTCCACTTCTTCAGCAGTCACTTTACCTTTATTCGATTCAAGTAACCATTCCTTCAGGAAGGCTTCAGGAAGTTCAATATTAGCGTTAGTTATTAATTCTTTTTTTATCTCATCAACACTGAATGCTTTCGATTCACGATTATAATTGCTTTGCAGGGTTTCTTTTACTTTGGCAATAAATTCTTCTTTCGTAGAAACTAGATCTTGGCCGAAAACTTTGTCAAAAAATTCTTGATTCATTTCAGCCTTCTCGGCTCTAGTTATGTTCTTAACTTCAAATGCCAAAACACCACTGATTTGATCAACCTCTTCTGAGTCAAGTCCAAAAATTTCTTCCAATTGATCTTTTTTTATGTCTTCGTCTTCAAAGTCAACTACCACATTTTTACCAATTCCGGTAAACTTCGCTGCTAGCTTTTCGGTGATTTCATTGAGATCCAAAGAAACTGATTTTTTAAAACCTGAAGCTTCGCACGTTAAGTCTCCATATATCGTATCTGTGCGCTCACTCACATCTGGATTGGTACTATTTCCGTATTCGGAAACTAGGTTTTCTAAGGTTTCGTCTATTAATTTTTGGTCTACTATTATGCTGTAGCTCGTTGCCTTGATATTTTCAAAAAGTAATTGGACACCCTCAATGAATCCAATTTTGTATTCAAAATCAAATTCTTTTTGTGTTTTCCATTCGATTTTATCTTGTTGATGCGCGATAGGTAGCGGGTCACCTAAAATCTTGAAGGGCTGTTCTTTCAAGTAGCTATTTAAAGATTCGCCAAGTATCTTATTAATTTCCTCTACTAAAATTGAAGTACCGTACATGTTTTTCACCATGGATACAGGCGCCTTGCCTGGCCTAAATCCTTTGATAGTTGCTTTTTTTACGTAATCCATTAATTTAGCTTCTACTTTAGGTTGGTAATCTGTCTCTGATAATTTAATTTTAATTGAAGCTTGATTTACAGAATGCTTGTCTAATGTGATTTCCAATGCGCTAATATTTAAATGAAATTAAACTAAAAACCCTCAACCACGATGCTGTAAACAGTCTTGTGATTGAGGGTTATGTAATCGTACGGATAGAGGGACTCGAACCCCCATGCCTCACGGCGCTAGATCCTAAGTCTAGTGCGTCTACCAATTTCGCCACATCCGCAGTACATCTCAAAATTTGTGAAAGACTTTTCCTTTCTATTTCTGATTATGAATGCAAATGTAATTACAAAAAATTCTTTTGCAAGAACGAACGGAGAAAAAAGTTAAGAAATTGAAAATGGTTAGCCTATGACTTGTTTTTTATGTTACTTTTCTAAAGTATGGTACAAGTAGATTTAGAAGAAGAGCGAAAAGAAATATTAAAGCGTTACCGAAGGCTGCTTAAGCAAGCAAAACCTTCTTTAAAAGACGGTGACGCCAAATTAATTAAGAAAGCTTTCAATATTTCCATGGAAGCCCATAAAGACATGCGTCGGAAATCGGGTGAGCCTTACATTTATCATCCCTTGGAAGTAGCTCTTATTTGTGTGGAAGAAATCGGCTTGGGAACTACCTCTATTGTTGCTGCGCTTCTACATGATGTAGTGGAAGATACGGATTGGGAATTGGAGGATATGGAGCGCGAGTTTGGTTTCAAGGTCATGACTATCATTGATGGGCTAACCAAAATAGCGGGAGTTTTTGACTATGGCAGCTCTCAACAAGCGGAGAATTTCAGAAAAATGCTCCTCACCCTCTCTGATGACGTACGTGTGATTTTGATCAAGTTAGCTGATCGATTGAATAATATGCGAACGCTTGACAGTATGCCAAGGCATAAACAATTGAAGATTGCTTCTGAGACCATGTACCTATACGCCCCATTGGCACATAGGCTCGGGCTCTATTCCATTAAATCTGAGCTGGAGGACTTGTATCTAAAATATACAGATACTTCAAGTTATGAAGATATAGTTCAAAAATAAATGAGTCTAAATCTTACCGTAATAAGTTCATTAAAAATTTTATCCAGCCGATTGAGGAGGAGTTGATGCGGCAAGGACTAAATTTTGCAATTAAAGGCAGACCAAAATCAGTATTTTCGATTTTCAACAAAATGAAAAAGCAAGGGATTCCTTTTGAAGAAGTTTATGACCTATTTGCTGTCCGAATAATTCTAGGAAGTGATGTTGAAAACGAAAAAGCAGATTGCTGGCAAGTTTATTCAATTGTCACTGATTTTTACAGGCCCAATCCTGACCGCCTGCGAGACTGGATCAGTATTCCAAGGTCGAACGGTTATGAATCGCTCCACACAACTGTTATGAGTAATACTGGGCAATGGGTAGAAGTACAGATCCGGGCTAACCGTATGGATGATATAGCTGAGCGTGGCTATGCCGCTCACTGGAAATATAAAGATAAAGAAGGTTCAAAATCGCCAAAGGGATTAGATGATTGGATCACTCAAGTTCGAGGATTGCTGGAATCAAATGATGGAAATGCAATCGAATTCATGGACGATTTCAGAGGCAACCTTTTTCACGAGGAAGTTTTCGTGTTCACACCCAAAGGCGAACTTAAAGTCTTACCATCTGGATCGACTGCCTTGGATTTTGCTTTTGAAATTCATACTCAGGTTGGTGCCAAATGTATTGGAGCGAAAGTAAATCAGCGTTTGGTTCCCATTTCCCACAAGCTCAAAAATGGGGATCAGGTGGAAATTCTGACTTCAAATAAACAGAAACCAACAGAAGATTGGCTATCAATAGTAGTTACTTCCAGGGCTAAGGCAAAGATAAAAGATGCAATTCGTGAAGAAAAAAAATCATCTATTCTCGATGGAAAAGAAATAGTGCAGCGAAAGTTGAAGCAAATGAAAATGGAATTTAACTCCGAAAACATTGAAAAACTTCGTGCATTTTTTGAATTGAAGACCGCAAATGAATTTTACTACAGAGTCGGAAAAGGCACAATTGATCCTACCACAATCAAGTCATTCAAAGAGTTCAGAGAAACTCAAAAACTTAAGAATAAGGTGATTCACGAGAAAGTAAAAGATGAGTCCTCTTTTACTAAAGAAATAAAAAGTCTCAAAGGTCCTGACCATGATCAGCTTTTGATCGGGGATGACATGGATATAGTAGACTATGTGCTGGCGAAATGCTGCAATCCAATACCAGGAGATGATGTATTTGGTTTTGTGACTGTCAATGAAGGAATAAAAATACATAGAACCTCATGCCCAAATGCGTTGGAACTTCTGTCAAGTCATGGAAATCGGGTCATCAAAGCAAGATGGACAAGTCAAAAAGAAATTGCATTTCTT
>JBDNIP010000080.1:0-2015 GCA_041688245.1 Algoriphagus sp. | reverse complement strand
TATAAAAACAACCAACCCGATTGCATCTATGTGATCACGAGTAACTTCGAAAAGCTTCGATTTTACATTCACAATGCCGTAGATCATCAGGAGTTCAATCTATTTCAACTTACCCGCTCTGAGTTTGAACTGCTTTGGCTGCTGCTCCAAAAGGATAATCTGCTTTCTGGGATTCCTGCCAAGATCAAGGAAGAATCGCTGCAAGCCGAAGCGCAAGTCACCAAGCAACTCTACGTGGATTACTCGACCTTTAAGCAGGAACTCTGGCAGGATATAGTGGCTCAGAATCCTGACGAAGATGAGTTGACGCTGTATAAGAAAAGTCAAAAGCTCCTCGACCGCTTTCTCTTTATCTTCTTTGCGGAGGACAAAGGTCTGCTTCCGCCCAATAGCATCAATGAGATCATTACCCAATGGGATAAGCTAATTGACTTGGATGAATACCGTCCGCTCTTTGATCGGTTCAAGAAATACTTTGGCTACCTGAATACCGGAAGAGTCCAACCTGGCAAGGCTGAGATTCACGCCTACAACGGCGGACTCTTTGCGCCGGATATCTTGCTGGATACGGTAAAGATCTCGGATGATATCCTTAAAAAACACTGCCGAAAACTCTCCGAATATGACTTTGATACCGAAGTTGATACCAATATCCTTGGGCATATCTTCGAGCATAGTCTCAATGATATCGAGAATGTCCGTGCTTCGCTGGAAGGTACAGCAATAGACAAAAGCAAAACCAAGCGCAAGAAAGACGGCGTATTCTACACTCCAAAATATATCACCAAGTACATTGTAGACAATACTCTCGGGCGACTGTGTGGGGAGAAGAAGATCGAACTTGGGATCGTAGATGAGGACTTTGTGGAGGGAAAGCGGGGACGGCAGAAGAAAACCATCCAACAACTCAAGGGGAAACTCGATGCTTACCGGGCTTGGTTGCTGCAACTCACCATCTGCGACCCTGCTTGTGGTTCGGGAGCCTTTCTCAATCAAGTCTTGGAATACCTGATTGCCGAGCATCGGTACCTAGACGAACTCGAATCCCAACTCTTCGGCACGCCAATGGTCTTGCCCAACGTGGAAAACCAAATCCTCGAAAACAATATCTTCGGAGTCGATATCAATGAGGAGTCAGTAGAAATCGCCCGACTTTCATTATGGCTTCGCACTGCCAAGAAGGGCCGAAAACTTAGCAGCCTAAGCTCCAATATCAAGGTAGGAAACAGCCTAATCGATGATCCCGCAGTAGCAGGAGACTTGGCATTTAATTGGGAAAAGGAGTTTCCACAAGTCTTTGTCAAAGGTGGTTTTGATGTGGTGGTAGGGAATCCGCCTTATGTCTCAAAAACTTTTGATAAAATCTTTAAAGATTATTTAAAGTTAAATTATGAAACAGCGGAGTATCAACTTGATCTTTACATTGCTTTCATGGAAAAAGCAACAATATTATTAAAAGACAGAGGAATAGTCAGCTTTATTGTGCCAAATTCTTGGCTTAAGAATTTGATGTTCAGCAACTGTAGAAAGTATTTTTTAGATAATTTAAGTTTCAATATTATAATACCCAATCTTGAAAACGTCTTTGAAGATGCTTCAGTGGATACCTTAATTTATTCAGCGAATAAAGACAAGGTAAATAAAAACAAAATTGAAATAGGTTTATTCAATCAGAACTCATACTTCCTAAAACATACTATTAACCAAGATAGAATTTATTATAATGATAAGTATATTTTCGATGTTGAAATTGATGAATCAATAAAAATAATATTCGATAAAATAGATACTAAAAGTTTGAGTCTTCATGAAATATGTGATATCACTAGAGGTGTGAATCCATATGATAAATATAGAGGTCAATCAGAAGAAGTAATAAAAAACAAGGCATATCATTCAACATATCGAAAAAATGAAACTTTTATACCCGAATTAAGAGGAAAACATATTGATCGTCATATTTATAATTGGGATAAAAGAAGTTATATAAGCTATGGTAATTGGCTTGCTGCACC
>JBDNIP010000600.1:0-3081 GCA_041688245.1 Algoriphagus sp. | reverse complement strand
CCTGACTCAGGTGTAATAATGAAATCATTTAGCTGTCGGCTATTTCCAAGTGTCCCGTATTCCCCATAAAATTCAAATTGACCTTCCGGGCTAAGCCATCTGAAAAAGCCCGAACTGAACTGCTGACGCTTATCCCGAATCGGATCTATGATATTTGCAGACCCTTTTCTTCCGTTTAATACTGGTAAGACATCGCTTATATTTGAAATGTCGTCATTGTAAATATTACTGGTTGAGCCGTAACCTAAGAATAAACCCGTAACCCACTTCGGCTGATAAGTCAGCACAATTCCGGATAGCAAGCGATTGCCATTTTCAGGCTTAGGAATATATACTGGATTTTCCTGTATTCGATAATCAGGCCAAGGTGGAAGATATCTCGAAGGTTTTAAAAACCCGGCGATTACCTGCCCCTCAAATGAGCCAATCTTGGTTTTGACAGGTTTTCTCGTATTTGCAGTGAAGTGCACAAAACCAGGTGCGTTGTTGCCCAGTAAAAGTGAATTTCTTCTTCCTGGGCCCCACCAGAGGTTTTCGGAAGAAATGCCAACAGAAATCTCATCGAAATTATACCGTAGACTGGACTGCCCCAAATAAATCCGATTATAAGATCCAGTACCAAATCGCTCGGGAGTATCGATTCGATTCATATACTCGTAGTAATACAAAATCGTAGCTTGATGCTCGATTGGAAAACCATCAAAAGCTTTGTTTTGAGCAATCAATAGCTCAGGCTGAAACTGAATACTGAAACCTTTGTATTCCGCATAGGCACCTCCACTGATCAGATTTTGTAAACCCCGATTCGGGATGAAAGCGCCATCATTCACGCCAAAAGCATACTTGGAATTGTATTGCATCCGAAGTGTAACAGGCATCACCAAGAATTTGCCTTCCCCGTTCTTCCCAAAACGTCGGTGAACAGTGGAATTATCGAAGTCAACCACAGAACTATCCAGATCAAAGCCATCTTTTGCACCAAATGCTTGGACTGGATAAAGCGGGCGAATCATAAATGAAGACGCGGAATCTATTTTACCGAGTAGCTGGGCTCTTCGGAGGTAATCATCCAAAAGCGGTGTGCCGACCGGAATGGTTTGAGATTTGGCTTGCACGAAGGACACAAGCACTAACACTAAAGAAAAAAGCCAAGGCAATGTCTTCGTCTTATTCATTACTTTAAAGTTAATGTCTCCACTTTAACATTAGCTAATGACCATGACTCATCACAGATAGGATCAGGAGAATTGGTCGCAACAAGTTCTGAATTCATATAGATTCGGACTTTGGGATTAGTATGCTCAATGATTTTAGATATACTATATCGAGTAGTGTACGCCTGGAAGGCACCAAAGAGACAAAGTCCGGGCATCTTTGTATTTGTAGCACCTGTTTTTGGTCTATTTTGTCTAAAATAAGTACTAGGATAGGATTGATGCAGGCAGTATGTGGATTCACAAGGAGTATTTGAAAAAGTGGTTCTAAATACCTCTTTACTGTCTACCCCAAAAAACCAAAAATCCGGACCTCCAAGTCCGTCATCTGGATTACCGTCCCAACTATCATGAATCAAAATATCTAGCGTAATTTTTAATAAGTTATGATTTGGAAGATTATCCAGATTCACTGCAATTTCTTCATTATGGTAAAAGCCAACTACTGTATCTTTTTGAAATATAAATAATCGTGCATTTTCAAATCCAGCTAAATCCAAATCGGAGAAGTCATTGTCATAAATTACCTGTTCAGACTCAAGTGTATCCACACATGAGGTTAAAAAAAGAAATACAATAAGAGCTGCAAGGAATGCTCTACCGACCAACCAATCTTTGAAGACCATCAAATTTCTATGTGTTGAGGAAAAGAATAGCTACAAAGTAACGAAAAAACCATCTAAATGAGGGTAAACAATTGAATCCAATTTGGTCAAACCCTTGAGTAGAATCTATGATCGTATAAGAATACCGTTAGTATTCAATCGAAGCAATACTAGTTGGTTAAAAGTTTTTAGGCAAAGTATCTTCGGTTGAGTATACACCAATTATTCAGATAGTTCAGAAATATCTCTTCACTTTTCGCTTCTTTCACCACAAAGACCTAATACAGCGGGAAAACTACTACTACTGCTGAACACTTATGCTGAGTGGTTGAAATAATTTTGAAAAAGTGAGTTTATATAACTAATGACTGTTTGGCAAAGCAGTTGATACTATCGGTAAATAGACGCACAGAAAAAATTATTCACACCTCACACCTCATTCATTTTTATAGTTGTAAGTAACAAATTTTAACTCAGACGCATTCTAGGATGTTACACGTATATATGAAAGGATAATAAGAGGCAGAGATCAGATGCTTTGCTTCAAGCAATTTATAAATAAGTCGACTAGCCACTTTGCTCCTAATAAAAGGTAACAGTACTACAAAAGTTGAATAACTTTACCAAGGTGGATGTGTAGGTATTCCGCCTAAAGAAATCCTGACCGCCAAATGGGTTAAAATCAGGGATTTTATTCTTCTTAATCAGTAATGAGAGTCAGACCTATAGCAAGCGCTTTTCTCTAGAAAGATCTTTGGCTAACTCTTTGCCAATTTTTCACAGATACAACCGCGAATAAAAATTTGATTTGTGCAAACTTGTTTACGATTGGTCAATTATCGAGTAGATATCTACTTTGATTCTGATCATTATTCTTAAAATACCCATTATTTTGAAAGTACTCCTTGATCTTCAATACCTCAATGTCGCCACTACAGGAATCAAAACCTATATGGTAGAACTTGCAAAAGCTGCGGAGACCTATCCTCATCCTGAGATTAAGTGGATCTTCAGCCATAATCCCGAGAAGCAAGCCGCTGATGAAACCTTCAAAAACCTAAAATCAAAAATTCAGCGCCTGAATTACCATCTCGAGTATTTCCGATGGAAAGAATTTCAGCTACCGGATTTGGTCAAAAAGCACAAGCCAGATGTATTGATTTGTCTTGATTTTGTTTCTCCTGCGGCAAAGCTCCCCTGTCAACGCTTAACTGTTTTTCACGACGCTTTTTTCTGGCAAATGCCAAAAAACTATCCCATCT
>JBDNIP010000599.1:0-15171 GCA_041688245.1 Algoriphagus sp. | reverse complement strand
GGATGAATAATTGGCTGAGTGAATTCCCTTATAAGATCAGTCCGCACTTCGGCTATTTTCTGATTCCTGCTTTCGTTATGATTTTGATTCTATTGATCAGCACAGGATTACAAACGCTAAGGGCAACACAGGTGAATCCAGTTTCAAATCTTAAAAATAACTAGGGTTATTCAACTCGATTAAGATCAGCTGCTGCCTACGATCACAAACATCAAAAAGGTTAAAATACCGATTACTAATCCCAAAATAAAGACGTTGTAGGCATGTCTGAGCAAGCCATATTTCTTATTTAGAACCTTCCCCTGGTAGTAAAGTGAAATTCCCATGTGCTCGTGAATTTCCGCTTTTGAAGGAAGGATACGCTCGATTTCCACTAGATATTCATCTAAAGTATAAGTGGAAGTCTCTCCAAAAAAAAGCATACTCGATTTTGGTTTCTCAGCAGACGGTGGGGTTTTGCCCATAATCTTAGGCTTCGCAGCTTGCACAGCCAGAATTGTGGAAGTCAGACAAGTAAAGAGTAAAAGTAGAATAGGCACCAAGGTTAATGGGTTCTTGATATCCAAACCATGTGAAATAGATCCATAACCAATGATAGCAATGGTGGAGGAAATCACCAAAGCGTTAATACTGATGATGATATTCGCCTTATTGTCAGCAATCTGAAGCAGATTACAGTTATTTTTAAAAGTCACTCTAAAAAATGTCTGACGCTCGCGATCAGTTTTTTCTTTTTTCACTTTGATTACCTCTCCTTCCATATCGGGATTATTTCGAATTTAAGTTAAAGAATTATTTCTCTAAAAATGAAATCTTTCAACTTGAGATCACTAAGAATAGCCTTTTGAAAGTTCGAAATAATTATTAGAAGCATTACATCTCCCAGTAATCCCGTAACCTCTGATTTCATCTGGTTTTTATCCCAAACTTCAAAAAGTTAGAATTTTTCCCATTCATTTTAAATAAATTGAATTTTGGATTTTTTTGTCCGATAGAATTAACCCGATCAAATCATGAGTAACCTTGAAAAAGATAAAATCAGTCAGGAGGTTTTTGACCTCTATGATGCATACGTACACAATCAAATTGACCGCAGGACTTTTGTGGAAAAGCTTTCCATCTATGCCGTTGGTGGCATTACTGTAGCTTCGCTGATAAGCGCGATGATACCTGATTATATTGGCACAAGAACTATCTCAAAGAATGACGAGCGATTGAGTTCCGACTATGTAATGTACAATTCTCCGAAAGGTGGTGGGGAAATCAAAGGCCTGCTTTCAATTCCTGCCGATAAAAAAGGGAAAGTACCTGGGATTGTTGTGGTACATGAAAACCGTGGACTAAATCCCTATATCGAAGATGTTGGAAGAAGAGCGGCGGTAGCAGGTTTTATTTCCATTGCTCCAGATGCTTTGACACCATTGGGTGGATATCCGGGAAATGACGATGCTGGCAGAGCCATGCAAGCCAAACGAGATCGGGATGAAATGCTCGAAGACTTTATTGCCGCCTATGAATATTTGAAAAATCATCCTGATTGCACAGGAGACATAGGAGTAGTTGGGTTTTGCTTTGGAGGTTGGATTTCCAATATGATGGCCGTACGACTTCCTGAATTGGGAGCTTCTGTGCCTTATTATGGAGGTCAGCCCACAGCCGATGAAGCTGCTAAAATCAAAGTCCCTCTTATGTTACAATATGCCAGTTTGGACGAGCGGGTGAATGCCGGATGGCCAGCCTATCAAGCAGCGCTTAAAGCTAATGGAGTCGAAAATACTGCTTATTTTTACCCTGAGACTAATCATGGTTTTCATAACAATACCACTTCACGATACGATGAAGCTGCCGCAAATTTATCTTGGGAGCGGACCATTAAATTCTTCAACGAAAAGTTAAAAGGATAGAAATCCCTTTTTCATAGTTTATCTCAATTTAAATAGAAAAACCTTCAATGGATTTTATTGACTATTACAAATCTCTGGGACTGGCAAAAACAGCCAGCTCTGAAGAAATCAAAAAAGCATATCGAAAGTTAGCTCGGAAATATCACCCTGATGTCAATCCGGATGACAAGGAATCTGAGCGCAAGTTCAAGGAAATCAACGAGGCTAACGAAGTCCTGAGCAATCTGGATCACCGTGCCAAGTATGATAGCTATGGTAAGGACTGGAAGCATGGGGAAGAATACGAGCGCCAGCAGCGGCAACGAAGAAGTACTCAAGGCCAAGGTGGCAGATCGCAAGGATCCTCAGGTCAAGGCTTCGCTGATGGCGACTTTTCAGAATACTTTGAATCAATGTTCGGCGGCGGCGGATCAGGCTTTCGCCAAGGGGGCAGAAGCGTAAAATACAAAGGCCAAGATCTCAATGCAGAGTTACATTTAAACTTAAAGGATGTCTATGAAGACTTTCCCCAAGTATTAGATGTAGGTGGTAATAAAATCCGAGTCACCATAGGCGCCGGCATAGCGAATGAACAGACAATCAAGATCTCAGGGAAAGGCAACCTGGGAGCTAATGGAGGACCAAATGGCGACCTTTACATCAAAATCCAATTGAAGAACGATACCAGTTTTCACCGAATGGGAAATAACCTTCATAAAAATATTGAGCTGGACTTATACACTGCGATACTAGGAGGAGATTTGCTGACAGATACTTTTGACAGCAAAGTAAAACTGAAAATCGCTCCTGAAACTCAAAATGACACAAAGGTGAAGCTGAAAGGGAAAGGATTTCCGATCTATAAAAAGAAAGGAGAATTCGGAGATTTGATTCTTACCTATTCAATCAAACTTCCCAAAAATCTAACGGAGAACGAGAAGAAATTATTCAAAGAACTTAAAGCGCTGAGATGAAATGGAAGATCAAAAATTAGTCTTGGTTCAAACCTTATGTACCCACTACGAACTCGAGGCGTCTTTTTTTGAATCGCTCGAAGAGATAGGGTTGATCATTTTGGTTCGGGAAAATGAAGAAGTCTACGTCCCCGAAGCGGAGGTTACTGACTTAGAGAAATTTCTCAGGCTACAAAAAGAATTGGATATCGATCTAGAAGGGATTGATGTAATTTTTAATCTGCTCGGGAAAGCAGAATCGCTGCAGACAGAATTAATGCTAGCCAAACAAAGGCTGGATTATCTTAATAGGAATATTTAAAAATTGAATCAAGCTCTACCAAGGGAACAAAATTCAATAATTTTCTTGTCGTCTACGCGTCATTTATCACGAGTAAATAGGTTTGCGAAAACCTAAAAATCACCATCAATGTGTTTTAGGAGAACCTAATTTTTCGGATTGACCTCTTTTACCCCAAAACCCTGGAATTTAACTAAACCTTTGAATATCAGTATTTCACCGCTACAAGACGCATGATGATTTTAAATCGATTTAAAAGGGAGAAAATACGCTCTGTGTTCTTTGAGTCACTTTTGCAACCATTTGCGGTCAAAAAACACCTTTGCGCTCTTTGCTTAACCTTTGCAATCTTTGCGGTTAAAAAAGATCAAAGAATCAGCAAGCCCTGTTCCAAAAGAATCTCCCAAACTTCGGACTCCAGCAATTCTTCAAATTCGCCTAAATCAGTCTCATACGACGTTCGGATGGTTTTTACTGTCTTTAATTTCTCCTGATAAGAAACTTCTTGAAGTAGTTTCAAAACCCATGCTGCAAACTCAGTTGGGAGCTCCATCGAAAAATCTTCTTTTTTTCCAGAAAAGATCAAATCCGAAAAACCTTCATTTTCACCTTCCAATAGTTCAGGCTCCTCTCCTATCCAGATGATCCGCTTTTGATCCTTGTAGGATATGGGTTCTTCTTTCTCTAATTCCTTTAGAATATAATCTTTAACCACCGAGGTGTTCGGCACTTTGGAATCAAACCATTCTTTGAGGGGAATATCAAATCCTATCCCGTGCATGTAATTGAACAATGACTTGCGAAGCCCCTCACCATATAACTCATGAGCTCCACCTGTAGGATCTTCATGTTCGATTTCATTATTGGCAAAGCTTCCTTTGGTACCGATAGTTTTTACTGCAAAATCTTTTGGATCGATGCCAACAGGACTATGAACTGTCATCGCAAATCGATGCCAAAAACCAGATTGCAACACACCAGTTTCAAATAGTTGTCGCACCATTTCCAGCGAATCTATGGTCTCTTGAGTCGTCTGCGTAGGGAATCCATACATTAAGTAAGCATGAACCATGATACCTGATTGGGTAAAATGGTTGGTCACTCGAGCCACCTGACCTACAGTTACTCCTTTCTTGATCAGCTCTAAAAGCCGATCAGACGCCACTTCCAAGCCACCGGATACCGCAATGCAACCTGAGGCTCGAAGCAGTCGACAAAGCTCTGCCGTAAAGCTGCTTTCAAACCGAATATTTGTCCACCAAACTACGGTCAATCCTCTTCGTAAAATTTCAATTGCCAAATCCCGCATTAACGCCGGAGGAGCAGCTTCATCTACAAAATGAAACCCGTTTTGGCCTGTTTGTGTCATGATTTCTTCAATCCGATCACAGAGAATCTCCGCATTGATTGGCTCATATCTACCGATGTAATCCAATGAAATATCACAAAAAGTACATTTACCCCAATAGCAGCCATGGGCTAGTGTGAGCTTATTCCATCGACCATCCGACCAAAGTCGGTGCATAGGGTTGGCTATTTCGATCACTGATAGATAATCCCTAAGCCTTAAATCGGAGTAATCAGGAGTTCCGGTATCTCGTTGCGAAATGTCTTTGACGGCAGAATTATTCAAAAACTTCACTTCTGAATCTATCCGAATAAAAGTCCGCTTCAATTCATTAATTGGTCTTTTGCCCTCTAAATGCTCTAAAAGTAATCGCACTGGAGCTTCACCATCATCCAAAACAATGTAATCCACATAATCAAAAACCCGAGGCTCTTTCAGCGATCGCAGTTCAGTATTTGGGTAGCCTCCACCCATCCAGATCTTAATCTCTGGATAATGCTTTTTTAAGTATTGGCCACATCGGAATGCGCCGTAAAGATTACCTGGGAAAGGGACCGAGAAGGCTACAGAATTGGGCTCATAAATTCGGATTTTCTCTTCCAATAACTCGAACATAATCTCATCGATCATTCCGGCTGAACTCTGTAAGGCAAGCTCCATCTCATCAAAAGTGCTAGCAGATAAACCCAGACGCTCGGCATAGCGACTAAAACCAAAATTAGGATCAACTGCTTCTTTGATCAAATCTCCCAAATCCTCCAAGTAAAGTGTGGCGTAGTAGCGTGATTTGTCTCGAATTCCCAAAGTCCCAAATGCCCATTCTAGATCTTCCAGCTGCTCAAAGCGGCTTGCTTCCGGCAGATAGTCTCCTTCTGAAATGTGGTAGGCCAGTGTAGGATTTTTATCCTGAAGAAAAGCAATTACAGGATCGATCGTTTGTAGGTATTTTTTACGAAGTCGATAGATCCTTGCAGAATTTTCCGACAGCTGATCCAGCTCCTCAGAGGCTATTTCAAAGACACTTTGAAGGCCTTTTTTGGAGAATAACTTCAAAATCATCTCTATACCTAAATCGACCTGATTGGAAGACACCTTTAACGTATTTAAATAACCTTTCAAATACGCTGTCGCAGGATAAGGTGTATTGAGTTGCGTAAGCGGAGGAGTGATGAAAAGAACTTTATTTGTCAAAATTGAAATTGAATTAGAAATCTAAAGTTCGGAAAGAATCCCTAGAACCCAGTCAAACATTGAAATAAAAAGGACCATTGGAAGTGGTTCGAAGGCTGAAAGTTTTAAATTAATTAAATTGAGGTATCAAAAAGCATTAAAAATGAAAGAGAACAAATTCAACATAGCCGTCTTGATTGATGGAGACAATGCCCAAGCTAAGCTTATCAAAGAGATTTTAGAGGAGGTATCCAAACACGGAAAAGCTACAATTCGAAGAATCTATGGGGATTGGACCACACCACATATGAATAGCTGGAAAGAAGTCATCAACCAATATTCCTTTAACCCCATTCAGAAATTCTCCTATACCACAGGTAAGAACTCCACTGACAGTTCATTGATCATCGATGCGATGGATATTTTGCACAGTGATAGTGTGGATGGGTTTTGCATAGTATCCAGTGACTCCGATTATACCGGTTTGGCAAAGCGAATTCGCGAAGAAGGAATGTTTGTAATGGGCATCGGTAGAAGATTAACTCCAAAAGCTTTTGTACAGTCTTGTGAGATTTTCACGTTTGCGGAGAACTTGATTTCGGAGTCACAAGAAGAAAAACGAACCAAAACGACTGAAAAACTCGGTAAGCCTGCATCGAAAAAGCCCAGCACAAAATCAGAAGAAGTAAGTAATGAAGATCTTTTCAAAGAATCACCAAGCTTAGATTTGGGAGTTATTGACAAAGCTTTTGAAATCGCCTCAGACGAGGAGGAAGAAATCCATATCGCGAAAATCGGAGCTTCCCTTCGTAAAATTGATCCGAGTTTTGACCCAAGATCTTATGGCTACCGCAATCTTACGGAGCTATTTCGAAGTTTGGATAAATACACGGTGATCCGTAATGAAGTCAATGGATTGAACTATCCGCTTGTTAAGCTGAAATAATAAAAATTATACAAAAATGGGAATGAAGATCATCATTACAGGCACGACAGGAATGGTCGGCGAGGGCGTCCTGCTTCAGTGTTTACAAAATCCCCAAGTGGGAAAAGTTCTTGCGATCAGCCGAAAACCAAATGGTCATTCTCATCCAAAACTCGAGGAATTAATCCATTCAGATTTTTCAGATTTGAGCTCGTTAGCAAATCAATTGACGGGATACGATGCCTGTTATTTCTGCTCAGGAATCTCTTCCGTTGGGATCTCTGAAGCAGAATACGAGCGGATTACTTATGATTTAACTATAGCTTTTGCCCAAACTTTGGCAAAGCTAAATCCAAAAATGACCTTCACGTATCTATCAGGCCAAGGGACAGACGGGACTGAAAAAGGAAGTTCACATTGGGCTAGAATAAAAGGCAAAACTGAGAATGACTTACGAGAGCTGCCATTTAAACGGGTATTTGCCTATCGTCCCGGCCTAATAAAGCCCATCGCTGAAAACTCACTGCACGTCCTTTCTTATTACAAATACTTTGGATGGATCTATCCGATTGGAAGAATGCTTTTTCCCAATAGCTTCAATACGCTCGCAGAAGTGGGCGACTCCATGGTCAACGTGACGTTGAAGGGCTATGAAAACTTTGTCTTGAATGGAAAAGAAATTACCGAGACTGCTAAGCAGTAGTTCACAGGCAGTTCAAAAAGCGTAAATGCAGCACCTTTTAGTAAATACGCTAATGGCTCCTTGATAATCTGAAAAAATTAAAGGTATTTTTTGTAGCTTACTGTCTAACGAAGCTCTTCCAAGAATAGGATTGGCAAACTTGTAACGACTATGAAATTTATAAAATCAGCCCACTTTTCCGTTCTCGTTTTTTGCTTACTCAGTATCTCCAGCTTTGGTCAAAATAATTCAGAAGACTGGCTGGTGGATCAGAAAAAAAGGCCTGCTGAGATTCAGGAGATTTCACCAAGTAAAATCCGACTTAAAAACGGATTGATTCAGCGTACTTTTTCCATTGCTGACAATGTGGTTTGCTACGACTTCAGTAATCTGATGAATGGCTCGCAACTGCTTCGTACGATCATGCCCGAGGCCCGAATCACCTTAAATGGCAAAATCTACGAGGTTGGAGGAACCCTGCCTGTCAAAGAAAAAGGCTATTTCAAGGACGAATGGCTAGCTGAAGTGGAAAATCCCAAATCCAATTTTCAGTATCAATCCTTTGCCGTATCAGAGATACAACCTCAGTTCCCCTCCAAAATCCAGTTTTGGACAAGTGCAAAAAAAGCTTCCGGAGGGAAGAAAATCTCATTTCACTACCTACATCCTGATTTGGAGGGATTAATTTTAAAAATTCATTACGAGCTCTACGACGATCTCCCCTTGATCGGAAAAAGTCTAACGCTAGAAAATACCGGAAAAGAGGTCTATCAAATCGATCAGGTGGTTCATGAGGTTCTTGGAATGGTGGAAGAAGAGTCTGCTGTGGTCGGAAGTACCAGTCAAATGAAGAAACCACATCAACTCTATGTGGAAAATAATTTCGCTTTCAATAATAGCATGCATGCCGAGATCTCTGATCAGGCAACGCATTGGAAAGCTGACTCGACTTACACTTCACAAGTCAACTATAATCTGACCACGCCAAGTATTTTGGAAGTTTACCCTGCGCAAGGTGTTGGAATTGACTTGTCTCCCGGGGGAGGTTTTCAATCTATTCGGACCTATGAACTGGTACTGGACAGCTATGATCGGGAAAGAAATGGGCTTGCTCGAAGAAAAATGTATCGTGCCTTGACTCCGTGGGCGATGCAAAATCCAATTTTCATGCACCTAGTCAGTAAAAATGATGAAGCGGTAAAGACCGCAATTGATCAATGTGTGGCGACAGGATATGAGGCCTTGATCCTGAGTTTTGGAAGTCACATCAACATGGAAGACAGCACTGCACTAAATATTGGGCGATGGAAAACTCTTGCTCAATATGCCCATGAACGAGGAATAAAAATCGGAGGCTACTCACTTTTTTCCTCCCGGACTATCAGTCCAGAAACTGATGTCATCAGTCCATTGACAGGCAAGCCCGGAGGAGCTTTTTTTGGAAATGCACCTTGCTTAGGAAGCGAATGGGGATTGGACTATTTGAGAAAACTTAAGAACTTTTTCAGCCAGACAGATTTTGACATCTTCGAAAATGATGGCCCTTACCCTGGCGATGTCTGTGCCTCCACTGCTCACCCAGGTCACAAAGGCTTGGCAGATTCGCAATGGACGCAATTCCAACTTCAAAAAGAACTTTATCACTGGATGAATGGAGAAGGAATTTATATCAATGCGCCAGATTGGTATTTTCTTGATGGCACTCATAAAATAGCCATGGGCTATCGAGAAGTTAATTTTGCCTTGCCAAGAGAACGGCAAAAAATTCTGAATCGACAGAATATCTATGATGCAACCTGGGAAAAAACTCCTTCCATGGGTTGGGGCTTTGTACCACTTACTGCCTATCACGGCGGAGGTCCAGAAGCTGTACTGGAACCCTTAAATGAGCATCTTGAGGATTACCGACAGTTGATGATGCAATATTACGGGGCTGGTATTCAAGCTTGCTACCGTGGACCAAGACTATATGATACAGAAGAAACCAAGATCATGGTGACTGAAGTAATCAATTGGTACAAGAACTACCGAGACATCCTGAATGCGGACATCATTAGACTGAGGCGTGCAGATGGTAGAAACTGGGATGGTTGGATGCATATCGACCCTGCGGGAAATGAAAAAGGATTGGTGATGCTTTTCAATCCAACTTCTGAAAAGGTAATTGAAGAAATAACATTACCATTATATTATACAGGATTGAAAGATGAGGCTGTGATTCGTCAGGAAAATTCACCCGCTAAAACGTACTCGATTAATCGCAACTATCAAGCAACAATTTCGGTGGAAATCCCTGCAAATGGATTGACTTGGCTGCTCGTCAAATAAGAAATTCAAGAAGAGACCTCTTATCCTAGACACGATCGAAACCGGTCTTTACAAGTATGTGATTTCTTCAAAAGGGAATTTATTGAGCGATTCGGAGAAAAAACAAAGAGGACTTTGGATTGAAAAATCTACACTGTCGCTGGATGAAACTGCATAGCAATCTGCTTGTGGTCTAGCGGATTTGGTACCAGGTAGTCTTCACTCCCAGAAGTCTCTGATGAATAGCCCAATCCAGTTGATTTCTGGTGAATACTTATTTCGAAGAATATACAACTGGCTGGCCAATGTGGAGGACCTTATCTTCTGCCAAAGCGATTATTTGTATAGGATTGATTTGGGAAGAAATGAATGAAATTGATACTGCAGCTAATAGCTAACCTATCAGAAATGCTGAAAGAATTAGCTGGTCAGCTCGCCCAACCCATCAATGGTGTAGTATGCCAGGTCATTATAGACAGAATCGGAAAACAAATAATGATAGCGGTATCGTCGGGCCTATTGATGATTAGGTACAATGAATCTAAATTCAGGCTTTACCGGATTGTCCGGCGATTGATTCTATCGAAAATTGCTATGAAATCAATCCTTTGATCTACTTTTAGCAGGCAAGATTTTGAGAATAACTTGAAGGGAAAATCGAAGGGCCTAGCCAACATAGAATGGATGCTGTACTGCTTCTGGAGAATACAGGATAACTCAAAAAAAATTTGACTCTTTTAATTCTTGTTATCTTTTCACTTACTTAAAATTCAAACCTTATTATCATCCAAATTCAAAATGAAGAAATTAACTTTTCTCCTCCTTTCAGTGCTCTGTTTCGATGCTTTTGCGCAGCAACCTAATCAGGCAAAAATCGAAGAACTCACCGAAAAGAGCTGGCAACATGGGCTTTCAATCTTAACAGACCTTGTAAGTATGCCCAATGACGCCTTCTATCCAGAACAGATTGAAGTCAATATTGCTTGGTGTGAAAATCAATTTGATCAGCGTGGCTTTTCTACAGAACGATTAAAAACAGCTGGCATTCCACTTCTGCTCGTAGAAAAAAAGCAGCCTGGAGCTACCAAAACTGCACTTTTCTACTTTCATGTGGATGGGCAGGCAGTTGATCGGAGCAAATGGTTTCAGCCGGACCCATATATTTCAGTTCTGAAGACGCAAAATACCAAAGGAGAATGGGAGATCATTCCGATGGAGAAGTTGAAAGGCGAATACAATCCAGATTGGCGAATCTATGCTCGATCCAGTTCAGATGACAAGGGACCCATTGCCATGTTTCTGACTGGTTGGGATGCTCTGGCGGAGGTCGGGATATCGCCTAATTATAATGTGAAAGTCATCCTCGATTTTGAAGAAGAACAAGGATCACCACTTTTACCAAAAGCAGTAATTGACTATAAAGATAAGCTAGTAGCTGATCTTATGCTTATTATGGACGGCCCAAGACACACCAGCAATGAACCCACACTGAGCTATGGTGCCAGAGGTATCAGTGAAATAACCCTTACCACCTATGGTCCGAAACTTCCGCAGCATAGCGGACACTATGGCAACTATGCCCCAAATCCCGGATTTCTTCTAGCCCAATTACTTGCTTCCATGAAAGATGGAGAAGGACGGGTGATTATTCCGGGTTATTACGATGGAATCGAATTCAGTGATTTAGAGAAAGCAATATTTGCGGCTGTTCCAGACGATGAAGCAGCAATTAATACACGACTCGGACTGGGCAGAACAGACCAGGTTGGGCAAACCTACCAGGAGAGTATTCAATACCCCTCTTTAAATATCAAAGGAATGCGTTCGGGATGGGTGGGACCTGAAGCGAGAACGATAGTTCCTGATATAGCTTTAGCTGAATTAGACATTCGATTGGTTCCAGAGTCTGATCCAAATCGTCTTTTTGCCTTAATTGAAAAGCATATACAAGGACAGGGATTCACTGTTTTGGATCATGATCCAAGCGATGAAGAGCGAATGAACTATCCTAAAATCGTGAAAATGACAAAGCTCATTTCCTATCAAGCTTTCAGGACATCAATGGACTCTGATGCCGGAGCTTGGCTACGAAAAGTGATGAATCGAGCATATGGAAAAGATCCTGTTCAGATTCGAATTTCGGGTGGATCTATTCCGATTTCACCTTTTGTCGATGCGCTGGGAATACCTGCGGTCACTATTCCCACTGTGAATGCTGACAACAATCAGCACAGTCCAAATGAAAATCTTCGTCTGGGCAATTATAAAGAAGGAATCTATGCGATCATGTCAGTATTGACTGAACCGCTAAATTAAAACCTTCAAGCTAGTTGACAAAAACAACCAGAATTCATAGCTTGATTGAGCTAAAGTCAAGCTATGAATCCTATTCCTATTCTTCGCAAATTCAGCCAAACCTATACGACCGTTTTGGGTCTGCTGAATAATCAGATTTTCAACAGTCCACTTTCGCTCACCGAATCCCGAGTCATCTATGAAATAGCCAACTCATCGCAGTTGACCGCATTCGAACTTTGCCAAAGGCTATCCCTGGATAAAGGCTATCTGAGCAAAATCCTGAAGAATCTAAAAAAATCAGGATTCATCTTTTTAAGTACCAATCCAGCAGATAAGCGATCATCATTTTTAGCTTTATCAGAAGACGGAATAGCACTGTTTGACCAAATGGATAAGGGTTCAAATGATTTTTACAAACATTTGCTCAGTGAGTATTCTCCCTTTGAAAAATACCGGTTGACCAAATCTATCGGTGAAGTACTTCAACTATTATCCAAAGAAAAAAACAAACCTAACCTCAACTTAATCAGCATCCGGACTGAACTCAAACCCGGAGATCTGGGCTGGATCATCCAAAGTCACGGGGAATTGTATGACTTGGATTTCCAGTTTGGATTGGAGTTTGAAAAATACGTTGCCACCAGCATCGCAGAATATTGGCAGATGCTCGCGCCTAATCGGAATGCGCTGTGGATCTGCGAGCACAATCTCAACCGGGTGGGATTTATCATGTTGCTGGACAGAGGCGACGCGGCTCAACTGCGCTACTTTTTCATCTATCCGGAATATCGTGGAATCGGGCTTGGGAGCAAATTGATGGATCTGTTTATGTCCCATTACAAAGCCCAAAATTTTACTTCGTGCTATCTCTGGACCACACATCAGTTGACAGATGCAGCGGGTCTCTACCAAAAATACGGCTTCAGGATGACCGAAGAAAAAGAGAATTATTCCTTTGGAATTGAGTTGCGAGAACAGAAATATGAGCTGTAGAGTTGATTATTTTAAGATCGCTTGATCATCTATTACTTGTAATTTCCCTTGAAAATAGAAATCGTTTTTCTTGAATAATTTGGAATAATACGAAGGTTGCGCAATCGTTTCTGAATTAAAATATTGGTAAGATTTCAACTTAAATATTACCAATTACTACAGCATCCAAATTTAATTTCAATCATCTCAACTCAGTAGAACATATTTCGAAAAGGTCAGTGCAATTGGTCAGTGCAAGTAATCAGAGGATTTGGAATCCCGATCCCGGGGGGTTCTTAGATTGCTAATCCATGGCAAAACTCATCGCTGTACCGATCCCAGCAGGATTATACTTTTTAGCTATCCTTCCGACTTACCACAAGAATGCACCTAGCCTTCTACCCACGCCGGGGTCGCGACTTCTAGCCACCAATCATTTTTCTATAAGTTTGGATACCTCTGAGACCCATTCCTAGCTATAATTCTTGGTTGATTAACTTGGATTCAAAAGTAAACAAGCGGGGCCAATACACTTCAAACGGGGTCTTTTTTTCTCAAAATTTGGCAGTAAAAAATATGTGAGGCCAACAGTAAATTTTGGAATATGATTTTTGAGCTAGCATCTAATAAAGCGAAAAAAGACACTTTTATTAAAAAAATACACGCTAAGGCCGTAAAAAAGCTTGTCTATATTCTTTGAAAATGCATAAGTTCTACAAAATTCGAGTCTCAATCCGAAAGAAACACTTCATTACCCCAAATGGAAAAGAGTTTGTACTGTTCTTTTGACTGCGGAGAAAACCAAAAGCTTTTCAAACCTCGCAAGAAAGTCAACTATGAATAAATCAGGAATTTTATCTGCTATCGGCGGTACACCTCTAGTTCAACTTGACCGCCTATTTCCAGAATATGATAACCCAATTTTTGCGAAGCTGGAATACCTAAATCCCAGTGGAAGCTTGAAAGACCGAACCTCATTTGCCATCCTAGAGCAAGCATTCAAAGCCGGAAAGATCGATTCCGATACGGTAATCATCGAGTCTACCTCTGGAAATATGGGCGTGGGTCTTGCCCAGATCTGCAAGTATTTTGGACTCCAACTGATTCTGGTGGTGGATCCATTGATCAATGCAGCTACCGAGAAACTACTCAGAATATATGGAGCAGAAATACACAAAGTAACTGCAGCGGACGAATCCGGAACCTATTTAGGTGCCAGATTAGCACATATTTCGGAGCTGGAGAGTAAGCATCAGAATAGCTTTTGGACTAATCAATATTCCAATTCCGACACCCTTCTAGCTCACGAGCTGACGATCGCTGAGCTGATCCAGCAAGCTCCGATTCCAATTGATTATTTATTTCTAGCTACCAGTACCTGTGGTACCATCATGAGTTGTACGCGGGAATTGAAGAAGCAGAGTCTGCATACCAAAGTAGTTCCGGTAGATGCGTTTGGCAGCATTATTTTTGGCGGTCAAACTGCAAAGCGAAGGATCCCGGGCATGGGAGCCAGTAGAAAATCTGATTTTTTGGATAGATCCCTGGTTGAAGAACCAGTATTGGTCAATGACTTGGAAAGTGTACATGGCTGTAGACAATTGATGGATCGGGAAGCGATTTTGGCAGGTGGATCCACGGGCGCCGTTGTAGCAGCAATTGGCAGAATCCTTCCAAGCCTCCCGCCGATGTCATCACTCGCTTTTTTCATTGCAGATCGTGGAGAGCGATACTTGGATACCGTTTATTCGGAAGATTGGGTATCAGGAATAACTAATACTGAGGAAGAAATGACGAAAACCCTTTAAGCTATGTTTGTTTGGAAAACCACCAATATAGTAACACCTCCACCCTTAAATCTTTCGATAGGCAATTGTTCGGATTATTATGAACAAACCTCGGATGGAATGCAAGTGGGAATTGTCGGCTTTGGCCCGAAGGGTTTGTATGCCCTCGCCAGTCTCGTAAGTCAGCTCGAAAACATAGCATCCGATAAACCGGCATTGATCCACATTTTTAATTCACATCGGTTTTTTGCGGCCGGGCCCAATTATAGTCCAGATCAACCTGAATATTTCTTAATCAATTATTCCATTGAGCATATCAGCGCTTGGAAAGAGGAAGAGATGGGAAGTAGTCAAAAACTCAGATTTTTGGATTGGATTGCACATTATAACGCTACAGAGAATCTGCCCAATCAAGGTGATTTTGCTTCAAGAGCCTTAGTAGGCATGTATCGTCAGGATACACTTCGAATTGTACTGAAAAATCTACCTTCAAACGTCACTGTTGTGGGATTCAACTGTGAAGTAACTCGCTGTCGAATTGACGC
>JBDNIP010000598.1:0-3887 GCA_041688245.1 Algoriphagus sp. | reverse complement strand
ATTAGCCTTTGATTTGAATCTGGCCTATGATGCGATGTTTGTTTGGATGCGCCAATACAAGACCGAAGATGAAGAAAAGACTCCAGAAGAAATTAGGGTTTACCTCGAAGATCAAGCCCTAAAAATCACTGAAGTCAATGTACAGATTCAGGAAATTCTGTCTAAATCTGCAGAGATTTTAAAAGATTAATCTCTAAGATTGGGGGTTTCTTTTAAATACTTTTCTACCATTGATGATGTAATTGCGCCCTCATTTAACCCCCAAATATTATAGAGGTAAGTACTGATTTGAGCCAGTTCTAACGGAGTAAGCGCTGTGTTTCCGGGCATGGCTTGGTTATAAACCTGACCATTCACCAAGATTGCACCCTCCAAGCCATTCCTCATAACCCACACAGTACGAGGTATGTTTGACATGAAATAGTCAGCATTTTTCAGTGGAGGAATTAGTTTTCCCAGTCCCTCTCCATTAGCTTGATGGCAATTCCCACAGTAGCTTTCGTAGAGTGCTTTTCCCGGTATTGCATACTGCATTACTTTCGAGTCAGAAATTTCGGCCAGATTACTTTCTGAGTTGCTGGACTTTGGGGCGCATGATGTCAGTACCAAAAATGCAAGTATTAATTTCCTCATTTAGTGAGAAGCTTTGGGATGTCAGTTAAAAGGCGATCTACCTGATCGGTTTTGGTGCCATCATAGACACCTCTGATGTAACCTTTTTGATCCACTAGAATAAATGCTCCACTATGAAGAAATCCTCCCGGCTCGTCTTGGTCTGCCATAGCAGTGGTCAGGTAGCTAGTCTGTCCCATTTCAAAGATTTTTTCCTGATCTCCGGTGAGGAAATTCCATGTAGAAGCATTTTCAATTCCCAATTTCTGAGAATAATCTCGTAGTATTTCCACTGTATCAAAAGTTGGATCGATGGAATGACTGAGAATTTGAAATTTGGTATTACCATCATACTTTTCAAATATACGAAGCATTTCTTTTTTCATTATCGGACAAATAGTAGGGCAAGAAGTGAAGAAAAAATCTGCCACATATACTTTTCCTTTCACAGTATTGGTCGATACGGTATCACCCATCTGGTTTATAAATTCAAAATCGGCAATTTGATGATAAACCGTGTCTTGACCTTCTAGGTAGAAGTTACCAAGTTTTGGAAGAGGACCCGCTTCAATTTCAGGACCACTCTGGCAACTCCAAGTTGCCAATGTTATTAACAGAGCAAAGATAAACGTAATGCGGTATTCCATGATTTTTAAGCGTTTTTACGGAACTTCTTATAAATACGTATTCCGATCGTTAGGCTGATTCCCAGTGTAATTAACCCGGATATTCCCCAAACCATTTGAATTGTATCTTTCAACACGATCAAAAATACAATAGTAAATAAAAGCAAGGTGCTGGCTTCATTCCATAATCTCAACTGAGTAGAAGTCCATCTGGTTCTTCCGGATTGCAATTCTTTGAAAAGTTTATGGCAGAAAAGATGGTAAGCATACAGTAGAAACACAAAAACCAGCTTTGCCTGCATGAAGCCAAGTTCCATATAGCCCCAACGATAGGCGAGTACCCATGTACCAAAAATCAGTGTTAAAATAGCTGATGGCCAAGTTATGATGTACCAGAGGCGCGAAGCCATCAAGTCAAGTTGTGGCTTGAGAATGTCACGTTCAAATGGTGGACGCTCCATTGCTTCTGTTTGGTAAATAAACAATCGCACAATATAAAATAGTCCTGCAAACCAAGTGACTACAAAAATGATGTGAAGTGCTTTGATGTATTCGAATCCCATTCTTAATATTTTCAGTAAATTAAGGCCTAAACTTACTAAACTGACTTAAGTTTTGAAAAGCACTAAGCTCATTTATTATACTCTTGCCGTGATCGTAGTGGTATTAGTCATCATGATAGCCAAGGAATCATTTTTTCAGCCCGGTATGGAGCGGTTTTCCGGAAAATATAGGGAGCTGGGAACTTATCGCAACGAAAATAACACCGGGCCAGTGATCCGAATCTACGCAGTGAAAGCACTTGATTTTGATCGTGTGTGGATGGAAGAATACGGGAATTCACTCCCTCACACTAAATATGGCCGCACGATGGTTTTTTTCTTTGGAGATGAAATTGATGAGGAGATTAGCCTTTCACTGCAAGAACCCCATTTTTCGGAAGACTTGAAGTCGTACTTGATTGCAAGTTATGAAAAGACGCCAATGGGAGAGGTCAGATTTAAATTAGAAAATGAGTAAACGACTACCAATAGCAGAATACCGAGACGGGATCTTGTCTGGAAATCGCGCAATACTAAGTCGTGCGATTACCTTGGTAGAGAGTTCCCTAGACTCAGATGCAGACTTGGCTTCGCAACTGGTGCAGGAGATCCTACCGAAGACTGGTAATTCCATACGAGTCGGAATTACTGGTGTGCCTGGAGTTGGGAAAAGTACCTTCATTGAATCTTTTGGCAAACTCTTGGTAGATAAGGGACATCTAATTGCTGTGCTGGCAGTTGATCCATCTAGTCAAAAAACAAAAGGTAGCATTCTGGGAGATAAAACCCGGATGGAAAATTTGGCTTCAGATAAACGTGCCTTTATCCGGCCCAGCCCTACAGGATCCACACTGGGTGGGGTTACCTCTAAGACGCGAGAAGCCATGTTACTATGTGAAGCAGCTGGATTTGATGTGATTTTGATCGAGACTGTTGGTGTAGGACAGTCAGAAACCGCTGTCAAAGGTATGGTCGACTTCTTTCTGTTACTGATGCTGGCTGGGGCCGGGGATGAACTTCAGGGTATCAAGAAAGGAATTATGGAAATGGCTGATGGTTTATTCATTAATAAAGCGGAAGGAAAAAACATTTTAGAGGCCAAAAAAGCCAAAGCGAATTATTCGAATGCGCTCCATCTTTTTCCTTTGGGTGAAAATAGCTGGTCGCCAAAAGTGATGACTGGATCTTCACTTGATGGAACTGGTTTGGATGAGGTTTGGAAAATGATTTCTGAATTTGAATCTACTACCCAAGAGCATGGTTTTTGGCTAAAAAATCGTGAAAATCAACGCGTAAATTGGCTTAATGAATATGTCCAGGATTTATTGGGTAAAGCTTTTATCGCAGACAAGGCAGTGAATAAATTATTGGAAGACTCCAAAATTCAAATCAAGTCAGGGGAGTTGAGCCCAATTATTTTGGCAAAAAGATTGACTCAGCTATTTCTGAAATCTTCAACCCATTCATTATAAAAAGCTTACTTTTCAATTTTAATTTCTTTTCCTGTGCTCCTGAGAAGTCCAGCAAAGAATCAAAATTAAATGTTTCAATCAGAAGCTTTTCCAATAAAAAATCTACGTTAATGAACCTTGCGCAAAAGTCAATTTTGCTTGGTTATAATTTAAATAAGGAGAAACTGGGAAACGTCTCAATCAAGCAATTTAGGATCAACTACTCGCTTATTTTATTCCGACTCGATAGGAACAACTTTGAAGGAACAGGCGGATATTTATTTGAATGACTTCCTTGAGACCACCTTAGATTTTTCCGGAAAGCCTAGAGGTTTGGATCAACCTGCGCTGCTTGCTTTGGCAGAAAAGCCCTTTCTGGAATTTCATGATTGGATGAGGATATCACTCTGGCGGAAAGTGGCCTGTTCTTTCTACCAGAAACAGGTTTTTTCTTGCCTAATTCGATGGGATTTAGCGGTGATAAATTTCGCCTCATTTACATCCCCTATGAGATTGGACCTTACGCGATGGGCTATACCGAGTTGGATTTCTCGCTTGTTGAGCTAAAGTTAATCGTCAGAATGCAGATTGACTATTTCACAAAATCCCTGTAATTTTCCCGGTGTATTTGTTTACAGTCTGCGGCATAAGTTTCT
>JBDNIP010000010.1:0-5302 GCA_041688245.1 Algoriphagus sp. | reverse complement strand
TAGGGCCTATAGCTCATTCGGTTAGAGCAACTGACTCATAATCAGTAGGTGCTTGGTTCGATTCCAAGTGGGCCCACTAAGTGATCAGACACTTACGATGAATATTTCGTAAGTGTCTTTTTATTTGAAAGCGATTTGCTCAAAATCGATGGTATAGAATAGTTTTTAGTGAGATTTAATTACCGCCTCCAAATCCACAAAAATACCAGCAGCTTGAAGATCTTTACATAATTTTATTTTCCAAGAGCCTGCTTCATCGTAATTTTCATACAAAATCCCACTCAAATCGGAAGGGATTTCAGTGTCTCCTTTCTTAACTAGTTTAACTCGACTTTTACCTAGTTTCCCAAGAAAGTATCCTATTTCAAGGATTACATTTTGCCTCGCTCTTTTTGAACCATCTTTCAATTCTTCATCGGGAGACAATAAGGCTATTGCGTAATTCGCTTTGTCGGTTTCTTCAATTAATTTCTCAATGATATTTCGTCCCATGTCAGGTTGTTCGTGCAAAACAATGCTATTGACCCCAGCTCTCTGAAGGAGTAATTGAACTTGGGTCTTTAGATATCCATCATGACCATGGATGATAAAAACAGTATTACCGGAAACACGCTTGATTTGATCCTCCTGCTCAGGATTTGCACCAATAATATCTTTGAGTGATTCGGTTAGGTATTGTAAAAGTTGGTCATTAACGTTTTGAATCCTATCATTGATAGTCGAACTTCTTTCAGGAAAATATCTCCAAACTAAATCGTAACCCTCGCTTCCCTTTTCTGCAACTCTTTTATAAATATCGTAAACGTAAAATTTTGCATCTTCAAAATTAGTAGGCATTTCTATCTCGTCATCTGTTTGTTCCTCCCAATCCTTCCAACGAGGTCTATTTAATTCATATTGATCATAGACGGGGTTGTCTTTCACCTCATTTCTAAGATGTTCAAACAAATGGGAAACCTCACTTCCAAAGGTTTGCTTCGTGGAATTAGATATTCTTGAAAGAAAAAAATTTACCAAATCAGGATTTAAGGCCATTTTACAATTCTTTTAAATTTTTTAATTTATTTCCCCTAAACCTCCCCCACCGGTAGCCTATTCAACTCCTCCCTGATCTGTTTCCAGTTCGGCAGGTACTTGTCTAGGTGGGCTCGGAAGTTGTGGTTATGAGTTCTTTCTATTAGGTGTACTAGTTCGTGTGCGACAACGTACTCAATGCAGTCTATTGGCTTTTTAGCCATCTCCAAGTTGATCAGGACGTTTCCAGAATCAGGATTGCAGGATCCCCACTTTGTCCGCATACTTTTCACATTAACATCATTGGCTTTTACATCCAAAATCTTCTCCCACTTAGGAATAAGCTCTTCCAGCACTTTTTTTAAGGCTGTCCGATACCACTCTTTTACTACTTCACTTTTGGTATATAGCGATGCGCCTCCACGGACGTACAGCTCCATGTAGATTTTGGTCTTGATTAAAACAGTTGCAGCTCTATGCTTTGGATCGTCTTCATGCAATCGAAGCAAGTATTTCTTTCCTAAGAAGTAGTGCGTTTCTCGGTTTATATATTGCCTAGGAGACTGTCGGTTTTGTGCTGCAAACTTGCGTTGCTGCTTTCGGATCCAGTGAATCTTGGAAATCACAAATAGCTCCAACGTCTGCTCATTCACTTCTCTTGGCGCAGCAAGCCTCACCCGCCCATCAGGTGGATATACAGCTAGGTGGAGATTCTCGATATCCTTCCTAACCAATTCTACTGGAATGTCTCCGATAATCATCTTACTTGTACTCACGTTGATTTTTTACAATGTCCAAGATCTGCTCGATTTTTTCTTGATCTGAAATGTGTCTTTTAATGATGTTCCTAACTTCACGCTCTTTGATCACATCTCCAATCCAATCTACTTTTTTACCATATACAATCTCATGATCCAGAACCATAGCCAAATCCTCATTCTCTTGTAGATTGTCATAAAGAGCTCGCTTCGCTGGTGAATTTACTTGCTCGGGATAGCTTGATTTAACTGAATCAGGATTGATATTGGCAGCAAGTTTTGCCATTCGTTTTAGGAACTCCTCATATCTGATTGCAGCACTCTTTCGCTGATGGATCAACTCTTGAAGCAATACACTCATTTTTTCATAATAGGCGGGATTGATAGGCATTTCCTGAATAATCACTTTTCGCATATTGGCTTCCAGTGTTTCCGCTACAGCTGTTTCACTTTTCCGAATAGCCTGCGGAAGTTGATTGGTTGCTTCCTGAATTCCTTTTTCCACAATCACTTGTAGCAGAGTAGCATCACCAAAATCACTTATAACACGACTAGGATCTGCACTCAGGTACATATCCAAAAGCTGCCGCATATCAGGCTCGTATCTCTTCAAATCTATGTAATCACCACTTGCATGCTTAATAGCATCTCTGTGTTTGGTGTATTCCAATACTTGGCTTTGAATTCTATCGGCTTCTGCTTGGGTATATCCTATATCCAGCATCTCAGGTGCAGCATTATTGTAAGCCCGGATCAGTAAAACCACTGATTTGTAAAATGTAAGTCGCTTCTCCTCAGTTTCTTTCAGTGCATTTTCATCTTCAGTATTTCCACAAAAGAATCGAATCCACTGCTCAATCTCCCGAGGAGGCATAACTCCAATGCATAATTTATCAAGTGTTTCTAAAGCATCATCCAATCGCTCTCGGGATTTTTGCAGACGATCAGTCAGCAACCCTTTCACATCTTCTGCCTCAAAGTCATCAAATGCATCTGAAGTGTAATCCGCAATCGCTCTGTCCAAGCTTTTGAATAAATCCTTGTAATCTACGATGTATCCAAATTCCTTATCCTCCTTCTCTGTTCTATTCACTCGGCATATGGCTTGAAATAAGCCATGGTCACGCATTTCCTTGTCTATGTACAAATAAGTACAAGCTGGTGCATCAAAGCCTGTCAACAGCTTATCTACAACGATCAGCAGCTGCATATTTGCAGGCTCGTCGATGAATTGCTTTTTGACACGCTTTTCAAAACTCTCTCGATCCACCTTGCCAAGCATGGAGGTGTATATATCAAATTGCTCCAGTTTTTCAGTGTTTCCATCACCTGTGGACTCTCCTTTGATACTTGAAATGGATGGCTCAAATGAAGTAATGATGGCGCAGTTCTTAAAATCAAAATCCTGGAAGATCTTGTAATACCTGCATGCTTCGAAAATACTCCCGGTTACTAAAATGGCATTCCCATGACCATCCCGGAGTCTCGGCTTCATCTTGAAGTCCTTCACGATATCCATAGCTATTTTCTGCAATCGATCCTTTGTACTGAGGATCTTTTGCATACTTCCCCACATCACCTTCAACTCAGCTTTAGGTAAGTCTTTCATTCCCTTAGTAACTAACTCAAACCAATCGTCCACTCCTTTCTGATCAGTTACTTTCTGATCTACATCCCTAGCTTCATAGAGCAAATCCAACACAACTCCATCAGTTACTGCTTCATCAAACTTGTAGGTATGGATATAGGAGCCAAAGATCTCTATGCTCTTTTTCTTGTCTTTCTTCAACAGAGGAGTTCCGGTGAAGCCGATAAACATAGCCTCCGGCAGTAACTCCTTCATGGCATCATGCAAGTCTCCACTTTGCGTTCTATGACACTCATCGATAAAAATGAATAAGTTACCCTTCGGAGCAAAATCATTCCTACTAGTCAGGCTAGCGATCAAATCCTCCACTCCTTCCTCTTTATCTCCTGTTCCAAACTTATGAATCAAGGAACAGATCAACCATGGTTCTGCTTCATTCAATACTGTTAGAAGGTCTTTCCCGCTTTTGGTACGATAGATTTGTTCATCGACTCCTTTAAAAACTGTTTCGATCTGCTGATCCAACTCGGTACGATCAGTGATAATCAATAAGCGGGCATCGGTTTGATGTTCACGAATCCACTTGGCCAGCCAGACCATGACAAGACTTTTTCCTGAGCCTTGCGTATGCCAAATGATTCCTCCTTCTCTACGATCAATATATTTGCGAGCAGCACGGACACCAAAGAATTGATTCGGACGGCAAAGCTTCTTAGTCCCTGCATCAAATACCACAAAATCATGTATCAACTCTAAGAATCTCTCCTTCTCACAAAACTGTGCCAAATGCTGATCTAGTAGGTTCTTATCCGGATCATAGGAATAGCCATCTTCCTTCCACTTCAAATAATATTTTTCCGGAGTTTTTGTGGTTCCATAATACAAGCCCTGCGAGTCATTACCTGCTAGGATCACTTGAACCGTACCAAAAAACGGCCTGATAAATCGATGATCCTGATTGTCGAGATTCTGTCGAATTCCCTCCGAAACTCCAACTGAAGCACTCTTCAACTCCAATACTCCTAGAGCAATCCCATTTACATAGATCACCAGATCAGGACGCTTGGCATTTGTACCTTTCACACTGACTTCCTCTGCTATCGCAAAATCATTTGCTGATGGATTCTTCCAGTCTATTAGCCAAACGGTTTGAACTGGACTACCAATTTCCTCTACTACTTTTACCCCATAGCGCAGCTTACTGTAGCCTTCCTTATTGATGGGATATAGATCATCTGTGGGACTTACATTGGTTGCTTTCTTAAACTCGAATAATGCCTTATGAATGACCTGATCTGAATACTTTCCCTGCTTGCGCAACCAAGCTCTCAAATCCTGCTCTCGAATGGGAAGATTTTCCTCGTCTTCAAGGTTGCCCAAGTCCCGATATCCTAACGTCATAGCAAATAGCTGCATGACCCGATTCTGAGTGATCCGTTCTCTTCTCATTTTGCTTTTATGATAAAAATACACCTGATCTCATCACCGCTCCTTGGTTTAGTTTTGCCTTACCTTGAATCAATAGACTAAAAAGTCATTAACCTATAATCTGACCAGAAGCTATTAGAGTTTAAAGTGACCTAAAATAGGCAATCATATCGGGAATACTACAATATGGATTTCTTTCAAAAACCTGTAAATCCTCTTGTCTTTTGTTGATGCGATCTGCTCTTTCTATTGCCGATTCAAGATCTGGTTTCAACTTTTGGAAATGATTTATTTTAGTCTTATGATACTCAGGCCATAAACCTTGCAGATATCTCACCACATCTTCCCCTCGCTGAAACGCCCGACCAGAATCCTCAAAATGTAGGATAAACCAATGCTCGATACAGAGTGAAGTAAATGCAAACTTAAAATCTACCTTATCGATCAATTGAAATGATTCTCTTAATTGAGGCCAATTGTCGTGATCAAAAAATAACCAAATCGTATGATAGGG
>JBDNIP010000597.1:0-2674 GCA_041688245.1 Algoriphagus sp. | reverse complement strand
GAATTATTCAACCATGGGTTAAGCATGTATATGCTTCATTATTAAAAATTTATAAGTTTTCGTCCAAACACTAAGTAGCGAGACCATGGTATCAAGAATTTAGAGCCAAGCATCCAGATTAGAATCAAGTAGGGAGTATCACGTATCAGGGATAAAAAATTCACTCCATCACCTCAAATTAGCCACATCCCGCACGCTGGATCAGAGCAGATTTTCTCCTTCCAAAAGTTGGTCTGGGCTACCAAAGTCGATCAATCGACCCTGCTCTAAAATCAATACTTTATCGGTCATCAATGCGGGTTTTACTCGGTGGGTAACCACAAAAACAGGAATTTTTTCTTTGATTCTCAAAATCAAACCGAGGATCGTCTGCTCAGTATTTCGATCCATCGCTCCGGTAAACTCATCCAAAAGCAACAGCTTCGGCTGCTGAAGTAAAGCCCGCACCAAACACCAACTGACGCTGTCCGCCGGATAAATTAACTCCTTCCTCTCCCATCTGAGTGAAATAACCCTGAGGCATAGATCATAAAAATGTGTGTATACCAATCTTCTTACTCAGCATAATAACGGTTTCAATACTTTCGGTTGGTTCGCTCAGCATCAGATTATAAATCAAGCTGCCATTGAAAATCTTGATTTCCTGAGGGACATAGCCAATGGATTTTCGCCAGGATGCACTCGAAAGTTTTTGAAAAGAATCCTGCCCATTGACGCTAATACCACCCTGACTCGGAGGATAAAACCCATCAAAATTTGTAAGAGTGTGCTTTTACCTCCTCCTGATTCCCCCAAAAGTACGGTAAGCTTCCCCGTATTCAGTTCAAAGTTGATCCCGGTCAACAATAACTTTTTGCCTGAAAAGCGAAAGTTCAGGTTCACTGCTGCTATGGAATTAATCTCCTCAGACATCGAGTCTTCACCCGTCCTATCCTCTCCGACAGTCTGTACAAACTCATATAATCTATCCAAGGCTATCTTAGCTTCCTGAATCTGTAGATTGGATAGCGTAAGTTTGTTCACCGCAGGTACCAGCATCCCCAGCATTCCACTGATGGCCACCAGTACCCCAAGATCCATTTACTGATTTGCAACCAGATAGCAATTGGTTCCTAAAACAGCTACTAAAAATACGGTTCCGGATAGCTGTGAGACCAAACTCAGTCGATTACTGATCTGTCCCAACCGAAAAGCCTCCCCTGAAAGTCCACATAAGTCCCCCTGTTCTTTTTCAAAAAATCGTCTTCCCGACCTACTCCTTTGATGGCGCCGATGCCCGACAGCGTTTCAATGAAAGTCGACTATGAACTGGAATACCGGACATCAACTGCTGCTGGGCATTTTTAAACCGGGCAGATGGTAGCGGTAAATAAGCGCAGCGTAAATCGGTAAAAAACAGCGCACCAGCCAGCCCACCGGCAATGAATAGAGGGATACAGCCGCCAGAGTGACCACGACTACAAAGATATCCACCATGAGTTCTGTGGTCAAGGTGGAAATAGCCCGTTGAATCCGTCTGGAGTCATCCATTCTTGCCATGACATCGCCCACTTTTCGGGCGTCGAAAAACCGCTTGGGCAGATACATCAAATAAGCTATAAAATCAGAGATCAACCTAACATTCAGTTCCTTGCTCTCCAATATCAGCACTGTATTTCGCAAGTAGCTTAGAATAGATCACATGATCAGCAAGACGGTCAACAACACCAATCCCAAAATCAGTTTATCCCACTTCTCGCCCGGAAGTAGCTCATCGATCAGCTTCTGCTAGAATACAGCTACCGAAAATCCCAACAATCAATCCCAAAAACCAGACAACTATTTTTTTAAAAATTAAATAAACGCAAAACTTTCAACTATATAATAATTTATAATTAAGGCTTGAGTCTTTATTTCAATACACATTAACTATTTATAATATCTATATTATTGAGATTTTATTCCATATGTGATAAATTGTTGAAGACACTCCATAACTATTATCTATTTAATTATGCGCCATGTTTATTCTACATAATCTGAAAAAGTAAACTTAATACATTGCCTTGAACAAAATCTTTTGTTCCCCAAGTGTAGGATAATGGAATAATCTTTACACTGAATTTATCAGAAAACACATAAGTTAAAGACATTCCACCTTCAAGTCCAAGCCTATAGAAGTTAACTGGTTCATCATCGAAAATTACGCCTCCAGCATTCAGTCCTGTAGCCCAGATAAATGAAGGTCCAACAAATGGTGTAATTCTAAACTTTTTGGTGGAAATAACATCAAAATTAATATGAGTTGATACAGATACCGTAGTATAAAATTCTGGTAAAAATGCAGAATATTGCCTACCTGTCAACAAGCTTCCTTGCAAAGTTGGTGTCAACGAAAATTTACTTTCTTTAAAATAAATCTGACGTTGAACAATAGCTCCAAATCCCAAGTGTTCGTCTAACGTCAAAGGGCTAAATTGACTTACGACTCTTCCTCCTCCCAAGTAAACCTGGGCATAAGATATTTGACTGATTGCTATAAGAATTATAAAAATCGAAGTAAACTTTAATTTTCTAGTCATTGTTATTTTTCTAGTCATTATTATTTGCATGAATACAAAGTGTTTATTTTAGCGTTCTGTTTTAAAGCAATAGGTATTAACAAATGTGCTAACAATTAATTTACCACAATTAT
>JBDNIP010000596.1:0-1256 GCA_041688245.1 Algoriphagus sp. | reverse complement strand
TCTTGAAAAAGGCTTCAAATACATCCTCTTATCTGATGGATCAGGTGAAGGTATTGGTTCAAAGTGGAAATACTGAAAAAGCTCGAATTCTCTGTGCCGGAGAAAATACACCCGTGGCCAATATGATTGCCAAGGGGATTGAGCGAATTGGATCGCCCTTGAAAAATATTGAAGTTGCCATTGAGAATGTCGGTAAAATAGAAATCTATAAACTTGAGAAGAATCTTAACCTTCTGGCAACAGTCTCAGGGGCAGCTCCAATGATTGGTTTCCTTGGGACTGTGACAGGAATGATTCAGGCATTCATTGCAGTAGCGCAGGAAGAAGGAATGGTTTCACCAAAATTACTTTCAACAGGCATCTATGAAGCGATGATTACCACCTCTGCAGGACTTGTAGTAGGAATTATCGCATACCTTGGTTACAATTATTTGGTAACTCAAGTTTCCAAATTGGTACATAACATGGAATATTCTTCGATAGAATTCATCGACTTACTTCAAGACAAATAAGATGGGACTCCAATCTAAAAATAAGGTAGATGCAGCATTTAGTATGTCGTCAATGACAGATATTATCTTCTTGTTATTGATCTTCTTTATGCTCACATCATCGTTTATTACTCCTTCGGGACTTCCGATCAACTTGCCATCAAGTGAGACTTCGGATATTGTCATGCAGGAAGTGACGGTGACGATCACCAAAGATTTCAAGTACTCAGTAAATGATAAGATCGTTTCAAGGGAACAAATTAAGGGTGAACTCACTTCTTTATTGACTGGTAAAAAAGGTCAGGTAGTCCTTCATATCGATAAGGAAGTGCCTGTCGAATACCTTGTGGAGATCGGTGGTATCGCCGCCGGACTTGAAGCGAATGTTTCTATAGCTACGAAACCTTACTAAAATGCAAACCTGGGATTCAGATAAAATAGAAAGCGAAAGCAAGAAAAAGTCTTGGATCATTACGGTATTACTAAATGTTGCTTTACTGATTGCATTCTATTTTATTGTAGTCTGGAAAGAACAGATCCCTCCAATCCCTACTTTTGGATTAGAGCTAAACTTAGGATTTACCCCTACCGGATCAGGTGATCGGAACAGTCCAAATACGCCTTCTGAAGTACGAACCCCAGTCACTGAAGCAGCTGCCCCGGGTGAAATAGCCGAAGCTGTGACCAAATCAGCAACTCCAGCCCCTAATCCAAAAACGGAAAAGGCAAAACCAAAACCAGCTTCAAAGCCTGCCGTAAATCGGG
>JBDNIP010000595.1:0-5472 GCA_041688245.1 Algoriphagus sp. | reverse complement strand
TTTTCATTTTGTCGGTTTATTAATTTAACAACTCATCAAATGTGATAGAGACATAATATATCGCACCAATATTAGGTCCTCCAAAGTTTTGAAAATTTCTATAGTTGAAGATATTTGATCCTCCTAATTTAACAATAGACTTCATTTCTTTTATCCTATAGCTTATCTGAGCATCAAAAGTATGAATCTCCGGAACATCGCCTCTAGCAAATGTCGATTCCCATCTAAATGCACTTTGGTACCTGTACGTTACACCAAAACCTAAATTTTCAGTGAGCTTTCTATTTCCGAAGGTGATATTTGTTTTATGTTCAGGAGTATTGAAATCACTCAAGAAGTCATCTCCTATAGTAGTAATCAAACGGTTGAAATTGTAATTACCACCAATTGAAAAATTACGTGGTAAATTAAACGTCAAGCCAACTGCGGCTCCATGTGCTCTAACTTGTTCATCAACGATGTTTGTATAGGTTTGGAACGTATTTTCCATACCTGGAGTCGTAATTGGAGTTAACAAAGTAGCTGCAGTAATTGCATTGATTGCACCCTGATCTGTATTTGGTAGAGCACCTGGGAAAACAGGTCCTGGGGCTTTCCTAACAGAAGTTTGTGTAATGAAGTCATTGTAAATATTATAATAGTAAGCGACATCAACCAGCAATCTGTTGGTTGCCAGCAAGCTTTTATACCCTATCTCAAAAGATTGAACCCTTTCTGGACGAAGCTCGGGTAAAGATGTAACTTGCTCAAGCAACCCAGTAGCTCTAGGATCTACAGGTGATAAACCAGAACCTACAGCTGCTACATAATTATTGACAGATGCTAAAGAGTAGGCATTCGTGAATACATCATACTTATCTCTGTAGAAGGGCAAACCACCAATCAATCTAGACGATACCACATTCAAATCAATATGCTGCCCTTGTGTAGTAGGATTTCTAAAACCAGTCTGATAGGATACTCTTACATTGCTATTTCCTTGAGAATATACCCCCGAAATTCTAGGGTTAACTTGTCCTTTGAAATTCTCATTCTTATCATACCTTACTGAGCCAGTCAATTTCAACTTGTCATTAAGCACTGTTTTTGCGCCTTGAGCAAATGCTCCAACTTCCTGAATTGTGATCTCATTACCTTCAACATCTGCAAAAATAGTCCCGTTAGATCTCAGATCATAAACCCTATATGAACCCCCCACCTGAAGGTCCATAAATTTAATTTCATTCTTGAAATTATATTGACCCTCTACCATGTTCATTCTTGACTGATCGTCGAATAATGATCCCATTGGAATCACTTGAGATCTAACTCCTGTTTTAGCAGCTTCAAATTCAGGAGTTCCTGGCATCAATCGGCCAGTATCAGCTGCTCCTCTTGCAAATTGATGTGCTGTCGTTTGCTGAGCTGAAGTGCCAAGCTGACCTGGGGTTACCCCTTGACCTAGAAGATTTTGAAGATAAGCTCCTGCATATTGTCCGAACCAAGCTGTATTTGATTTCCATGTGTCGTTGATCACAACACCTGTCAAGTCAGCTATATAAGAATCTCCTGAATTTTCTATCGTAGTATAAGCTCTTAAGAAATAATTATCTCCTTTCAACTCAAGTTTGTGTTGGATAATTGAGAAATTGGCTAAAGAATATCTTTGCGCACCTGTATACACTGAGGTACCTGCTCCATAATTCAATGTGTAAGAAAGCTCAGAATTATCTGATATTCTGTAATGAAGTGCTCCATTTAATTTCAAATTAGAAGCATTATAATCTACCAAATCTACTTCGTTATAGCCTGTTCTAGATACTATTTGATCTGGCAGACTGTTTGCTGCCGGTCCAAATGCCTGCTGAATCCCAGCTACATTTCTTAAAAGGCCAATGTTATTGGATACTTCATCGCCAAATACATGAACTTTGTTTGCTCCTGGATTGAAAGGCAAATTGCCTTGTCCTTCTCTGTTTAAATCAGTCTGATTTATCCCATGCCAATCTGTTGCTTGCATATATGAAGCATTGATTTTAAACGCAAACTTATTATTAAATGCTTTTGCATAGCGAATAGAACCTTCATACATCGGCTTAGGACTTGTTGGTTCACCTGCTTGTCCATCGATGTGATTGACTCCTTGCTTATAAAATGCACTTAAGCCTTGATATTCAAAAGGGCTCTTGCTATTTACTAGCAAAATCCCGTTGAATGCATTTGGTCCATAGAGAGCAGAAGATGCTCCAGGGATAAATTCTACGGATTCAACGTCAAGTTCTGATGGTCCATTCAAATTTCCGATGGGAAAGTTCAAGGCAGGAGCCTGTGTATCCATGCCATCTGTTAATTGAACAAATCTAGTATTTCCTGTAGAATTGAATCCTCTGGCATTAATAATTTGGAAGTTGATTGATGAAGTAGAGACATCAACACCTTTAAGGTTAGCAATTCCTTTATAATAGGTGTCTGCTGGAGTGTCCCTAATCGCTAAAATGTCCATTTTTTCAATAGAAACCGGAGATTTCAAGATGCTTTCTTCAACTCTCGAAGCCGATACTACCACTTCTTGTCCAAGCATAGTTTGCTCGCTGAGCGCAACCCGCAAATCGGTAGTATTCGCATTTGTAATTTCTATTTCTTGAGATGCATACCCTACCATGGTAAAGACCAAAGTTAAGGGAGGGTCCTGATTTACACTCAGGTTGTATTTACCTGATAAATCAGTAATCGTACCGATCACCTTTCCTTTCACCACGATATTCACCCCTACAAGGGTTTCCTTAGTTTCGGCATCGATAATTGTTCCTTTGATAACAGTCTGGGCAAAAGCCTGAAAAGAAATCAAGGAAACTAAGAGGGTCATCATAAATACTGACACACTCAGCTTTGTAGTAAAATTGCTCATAGGCATTTTTTTATTAAGGGTTTAAAGAAGTTGTAATGGTTTGGAATTCTTCGAAAAATAGATTAAAAAGACCACAAAATAATTTATGAACTGAGAAATTATTCATAAAAAAAAATGTTCAAAAAATAATTTATGGAAACTGGGGTGACTTATTAAGAAAATTTAACTTTTCGGGGCTGTGTATTAGTTAAAACAGAATTAAAGTCAAGTTTTATTGCAGATTAGACAAAAGTTTTTTTCAACTTAAATTAAAAAAGAGTCTAAATTTTTTTAGACTCTTTTTTAATAATTGCTCTGAGAATGATTATTCTTTATTTTCTTCGTTTACATGCTTAACGAGTCTGTCGCAAAGCTCTTTAATTTCCTCTGACATATATTCGTCTGCCGTGCTATTCAGAATAGTTTGCGCCATCCCCCCTAGAATATCAATGTAAAAACGCTTCATTTCTGCCACAGACATTTCTTCTGTCCACAGATCGATTCGGAGTGTGCTATGGTTTAAATTATCCCAAACATTGAGACTTATGCTTTTGGTTGCTTCCAATCCTTCTCCTTCTTTATCGGATGCATCCCAAGTAATCGATTTTGCCAAACTTTTCTCATCAAGCTCAACTTGAAATTTTATTTCAGACTTTTTCATATATCAATTGTTATTCTACTTTTATCAACTTTCCTTCGATTGCCAAAGGTATTTTTCAAATTCGCTATTGGTCAAAATTTCATTTCCGGGATTTCTCCTTCGATTAGTAATTTGCCTGCGGTTTTAGCGCTAATTTCTTCCAGACTTACACCAGGAGCCCGTTCCTTAAGAATAAATCCCCCCTTGGAGGAGATTTCCAAGACTGCAAGATCAGTCACAATCATTTTCACACATCGGATTCCAGTGATCGGCAGTTCACATGTGGGAAGCAACTTCGATTCGCCGCTTCTCGAACAATGCTGCATCGCTACTATAATATTGTCAGCTGAAGCGACAAGATCCATCGCACCACCCATTCCTTTGACCATTTTTCCGGGAATTTTCCAATTGGCGATATCGCCATTTTCAGAAACCTCCATTGCACCCAAAATAGTCAAATGAACATGTCCACCTCGGATCATTGCAAATGATTCTGCGGAATTAAAGAGTGCTGAACCTTTAGCAAAGGTAATCGTCTGCTTTCCTGCATTAATCAAATCTGGATCTACGGCATTTTCAGTGGGAAAAGGTCCAATTCCTAAAAGTCCATTTTCAGATTGTAAGACTACATCTAAGTCACTTGGAATGTAATTAGCAACTAGTGTGGGAATCCCAATTCCAAGATTAATGTATTGGCCGCTTTTTACTTCTTTAGCTATTCTTTGAGCTATTTGTTCTTTAGTCAACATCTCATCTTATTTACTAACGGTTCGCTGTTCGATTCGCTTCTCGTAATCAATTCCCTGAAAAATCCGCTGTACGTAGATTCCTGGAGTATGAATCTGATTTGGATCTAATTCACCGGCAGGCACCAGCTCTTCAACTTCTGCAATACAAATTTTTCCTGCAGTGGCCATGATTGGGTTGAAGTTCCTGGCTGTTCCCCTAAAAATCAAATTTCCCGCAGTATCACCTTTCCAAGCTTTTACAATAGAGAAGTCAGCTTTCAGCCAACTTTCCAGCAAATAGGTTTTTCCATCAAATTCTCTGGTTTCTTTTCCTTCCGCTACTTCTGTTCCTACACCGGCAGGGGTATAGAATGCAGGAATTCCAGCACCACCAGCACGTACTCGCTCAGCCAGTGTACCCTGAGGAACCAAATCGACTTCTAATTCTCCGTTTAATAATTGTCGTTCGAACTCCGCATTTTCACCTACATAGCTTGAGATCATTTTCTTGACCATTCGCTTTTTAAGCAGTAGTCCAATTCCGAAATCATCTACGCCTGCATTATTGGAGACGATTGTCAAATCCTTGATATCAAGTTTCAATAAGGCTGAAATACAATTCTCCGGAATCCCCGAAAGACCAAAACCTCCCATCATCAACATTGCATTGCTGGGAATATCGGCAACGGCCTCTGTTGCATTTTTAACGGTTTTATTGATCATACATTTGGGTTTATAATAAATTCTTAGCGTTCTGCCGGTCTAAGTAAAGCTGTGCTTTTAAGGCTTCAAGTCCTTCAAACTTCTGCTCATCTCTAAGGAATGATTGAAAATAGATTGTGACTTGTCGATCATAAAGGTCTCCTTGGAAGTCAAATAAATGTGCCTCAACGGTTTTTTTTGTGCCATTTACTGTCGGTCTATTTCCGATATTCAACATGGATTTATAAGAGACTCCATCCACTTCAGTATATACTGCATAGACCCCGTCTTTTGGAACAAGTTTATAATCATTCGGGATATGGATATTTGCTGTGGGGAAACCGATGGATCTTCCGATTTGCTGGCCTTTGATCACGAGTCCATTTAATTCATACCGCCTGCCAAGGTAGTTGCTTGCAGTTTTTACATCTCCTATCTCGAGTGCATTCCGGATTTTAGTACTTGAGATCCCAATATCATCCACATCTTGTCTTGAAATTTCTTCCAATTCAAAACCAAATTTAGATTGGTTTTGC
>JBDNIP010000079.1:0-2659 GCA_041688245.1 Algoriphagus sp. | reverse complement strand
GGAACCCAATTGAACGTTTCTAGATTGAATTCCCAAACTTGATTTTCCAGCTTAAATCCCCCGAAGTAGACTTTGCTTCCAATCACTTTTGCAAATCCATAGCCAAGCCCCATTAAGCCTGGGTAGCTACTGATTGACTCCAAACGCCCGGATATCGGGTCAAACGAGTACAAAACTTTATCAGATCCTAAGACATAAAGCTTGTTTTGATATACAAAATAAGGATTGATCGCACTAAATTCACGAAGACTATTAGGAAGATTAGTCCAACTTTCAGTCAAGGCATTGTGCTTACGGACCGCGCGAGTGTTTCCATCTTTGCCTCCCAATAAATAGAGCTCATTGGCCAGTTCAAAAGCGATAGATTCCCGACTTGGAAAAGTGAGATCTTTCAATCTAACATATCCGGTTGAAGTAATACGCCAAAAGGAATTATTCATCACATAGGGCTCTTTAGTCAATTCGGCTATCCCACCACCAAGGTAATTATCAGTAGCAAAGCCAAAAGATCTCGCTGATCCCGGAAAATTAGAATCTGTCCACTGATTCGTTGACGGATCGTATTTCAAGATTTTTTCATAGAAGCGAATCTGTCGATTAGAACCCAGTCCTACATAAAAATGACTTCCCGACTGGAAAGAAATATTATTTGCCAACCTCAGCTGATCAGGAAATGGCTGCAAGGTGACATACGATCCAGTCTGGTATTCAAAATTGATCGGGAAAGTAAGTATTTGATCTTGGGATTGCACCCGGATTGCAACGCTTGAGCCTCCTTGTAATTCGGGAATTCGCACGCGAAGGCGGGATTCAAATAAATTTTCTAAAACTTCCGCTTCTACATCTCCAAAAAACACTTTGGTGTCTGAACTGAAATTTCTTCCAAGAATAAATATTTCCTGATTAGGCGAGCCAAAAGAAGGCGAATAACTCTCGATTCCCGCAGCCAAAGTCTGAAGTTCGATGGTATTCCCAAATTCGATTCCATTCCCAATATCCATAAAGGACTTGACGAAATAGTTTTTCTGAGCTTGCAAACCCGAAGTCTCTCCGATAAATCGTCCAGCTCCTGATTTAGCTCCCAGCGAAATGATAATTGGAGAAGCAAAATTGGCCTCCTGACTGAGGTAGAAGCCATGATCCGTAGCAGTCACAGCTTGATTGGTAACCAACCTTCCCAAAATCCGAACTTGCTCTCCGCTGGCATAAAGTACTTCTTCGGTGACAAGTACAGTAATTCCAGACTCTTCTTCTGTACAGCCAATACTGAGGAGTAGCAATACTACAATGCCTAGGTAAAGAGAATTTCGCATATGGATGAAGATAATAGGAGTCCAAAAATAAATAAAACCAATCCTCATCCAACTAATCTAAGATCAGAGATTTCCTTTTTTAAAATAGGTAAAATACGAACTCCTAAAATTCAAAAAGCCAGCAGAAATCCGGAAACGAGTTTAGAATAAGAGTCACTAGGACTTCCATCTTGATTTTTTAGCAAGATATTGAAGTTTTGCAATTCCATTTCTTCAAAAGAAAATTCAACTAATTCGCGGTTAATAGGTTTATTGGGACTGTCTTTTAAACTAAAAATCCGTCTTGGAAACAGATTTTTTTCTCGAGCTAATTTCTGAAATAGGGAAGACTCATATGGCGGCAATATCAACCAAAATCGTGCAGAATCTTTTAGAAGCCTCAGCACTTGCGAAAGGAGAACATCAAATGGAAGCGTATCCGTATGTAATGCTTGATTCCGCTCCTTCAATTGACCCTTCAAGTGGGCCGTGAAATAAGGTGGGTTACTTACAATGAGGTCAAACTTATCAGCAGGTAAAAAGTCCTGAATTGCGCTATGATGGATATACAGTTGTTCAGAAAAGCGACTTTGCTCAAAATTCTCTCTTGCCTGTAAGGCCGCTTGGCCATCTAACTCGACAGCTTCAATATATGCATCAGGGAATCGCTGCGCCAACATCAGAGCAATGATTCCTGTACCAGTACCGATATCCAACATGTGTTTTGGCTTATTAGCCTCAGCCAATGCACCTAAGAGTACTGCGTCTGTACTGATTTTCATCGCACATCGGTCTTGATTGATTCGGAACTGTTGAAATTGAAACCAACTATTTCCCATTAGGTCCTGGCTTTGCTGAAGAAGCTCAGGTTAAATCTCGGCTTGTCATCCATCACATTCAGTTCATCTTCGGATACTCGCTTTACGCTTTCGATGGTGTAATAAGCTTTTTCATCGAGGCTTTTCACTTTAGCGATAAACTCCTTCAGTGAATCCCGCTTCATCACTGTAAAGGTCAACTGCACTTTTCCATATCTTCCTTCAGCTCCTACATTAGTGAATCTGAAGTCCTTCCTCTTCATGTATTCCGTGAGTTCGGGAAGTGCGGCTGGTGTAATCACACGAACCAGAACTCTTCCAAGTGCTAGTTTTTCCTCAAAATACATTCCCACGTATGTACCCGTTCCAAAGCCAGCCGCATAAGCTATATAGGACATGGGATTTGAAATGTTTTGAAAAACGTGGGCAGAAGTCGCTTTTCTGAGTTTGAAAGTCGACCTCGCTTGGTCCTCATCCCATACATGATGTCTAACCTTAATGCTGAGGCTAAAGAGTTTATTCCGACCTTTTCCATCTCTTTGAGTTCGC
>JBDNIP010000078.1:0-12163 GCA_041688245.1 Algoriphagus sp. | reverse complement strand
CCTATTGGTGATTGATCTACTTCGATGACCTTATCAAGTTCTTTCAATCCATCGATGCTTTTATAAGGCATTGGATCTTTTTTGGAACGATAGATTTCTCGATTTAGAATAGGGTAGAGGGTTTCGTGGATCAAGGTACTTTTCCCTGAACCCGACACACCCGTGATGCAGATCAATGTTCCCAAGGGAAGATTAAGGTCTATATTTTTTAGGTTGTTACCGTTCGCACCTTTCAATATTAGATTGCCTTTTTTGCCTTTTCTTCTACTTGTCGGCACAGTAAGTCCAAGTTCGCCGCTCAAATAGCTGGCGGTAACCCCTGTCGATTGTAAAATTTCCTGAGGATTGCCGGCGGTTACTATATGGCCACCGTGTCTTCCTGCGCCGGGACCCATGTCAAGGATGTAGTCTGATTGGAGCATCATATCTTTGTCATGCTCCACTACCAGGACTGAATTACCAAGGTCACGGAGACTTTGAAGCTCCTTGATCAGCTTGTTATTATCGCGTTGATGTAGTCCTATGCTGGGCTCATCTAAAATGTAAAGAACGCCTACTAGCTGAGTACCAATCTGTGTAGCTAATCGAATCCGTTGGGCTTCGCCTCCTGACAAGGTTCTGAGCGGTCTGTTAAGTGAGAGGTAATCCAAACCTATATCGAGTAAGAAGCCGATTCTTTTACGAATTTCCTTAAGTACCTCAGTGGCGATGATATTTTGTTTATCCGAAAGTCTGCTTTCTAAACCTTCAAACCATTCGCTGAGTGCTGTGATATCCATCATCGCTAGCTGACCAATATGGGTATCATTTAACTTAATGTGAAGCGCTTCTTTTTTAAGTCGGTAACCATTGCATTCGGGGCAAGTCTTGGTCTCAGTAAACTCACTTACCCAATCTTGAATTTTGTCAGAACCTCCTTCTTGATATTTTTGTAGAAAATTAATAATCCCCTCAAAAGTCGTATGCCATTTAGTTCCGGGGTATTTAGTAGAGTCCACAGCCAATTCCACTTTATCTCCATTCAATAAAATATCAATGACATTTTCAGGCAGATTTTTTATGGGAGTACTCATCGAGCATTTATAATGCCTTAAGATGGCCTCTATTTTTTTGAATATCCATATATCCCGATATTCACCAAGTGGTGCTATAGCTCCTCTGGTGATACTCAATTCAGGGTTCGGAATAATGCTTTCTCGTGTTACCTCTTCAGTGATTCCTAGGCCATTGCAGACTTGGCAGGCACCATATGGGCTATTGAATGAAAAACTGTTGGGAGCAGGCTCTTCATAGGAAAGACCTGTCTCTGGATCCATTAGATATTTGGAAAAATGGTGAATTTCACCCTCCTCATCACGGAGCATCATGACACCTTTGCCGTGCTGAAGAGCAGATTTTAATGACTGGGTAATTCTAAAGCGATCTGATTCTTCGGCTACAATTCGGTCTACAACTATCTCTATATCATGGATTTTGTAACGATCTACCTGCATCTTTGGGACCATTTCCATGACCACTCCGTCCACCCTTACTTTGGAGAATCCCATCTTCCGGATTTGTTCAAAAAGTTCGCGGTAATGACCTTTTCTGCCTTTTACTACAGGCGCAAGGATGTACAATTTTTTATTTAGAAAATTAGAGAAAAGTTGCTCAACGATTTGATCTTCTGTCTGCCGAACCATTTTTTTCCCATTCAGGTAGGAAAAAGCCTCCCCTGCTCGAGCGTAAAGCAAGCGCATGAAGTCATAGATTTCAGTAACCGTACCCACAGTAGACCTTGGATTTTTAGACGTTGTTTTCTGCTCAATGGCAATAACTGGCGATAATCCATTGATTTTGTCCACATCAGGTCGCTCCAATCCGCCAAGAAAAGATCTAGCATAAGCAGAAAAGCTCTCCATATAGCGGCGTTGGCCTTCTGCATAGATTGTGTCAAATGCCAAAGAACTCTTTCCACTCCCACTCAAACCAGTGATTACTACCAGCTTGTTTCGGGGAATTTTAATATCTAGGTTTTTTAAGTTGTGCTCGCGGGCACCAAAAATCTCGATGAATTCTTCTTGGGAAGAAATTTTGTTACTCATAAATCAGTGGACAAATAGAATCTGCGAAGGTACATAATTTGAAAGTGATGGGCTGGCTAGATTCAAACATAGTAATCTGAATCTAGAAGGGTTTGTTCCAAATTGACAGAGAATTATTAAGTAACTAGAATCTTTAATCTGAGCTTTCCCGAAAAATTGGCTTTTGTTCTGGTAATATCAGCATATAGCTTTTGCCTCGTTTTACGTTTAGGTGTTTATCTCTAAGCCAAGGATTATATTTTTTCAGCTCTTTGTAGTTACTATTATTCTTTTTCGCCCACGAACTGAGATTTTTGATATCTTCGATCACCTCAATTTTATGAAATTCAGGGTTTTGATAATAATGTTCAGGTCCTAAATTGAACCCGAAGTATGCGGGATTCTCGAAAATTATTTTAAAGGCCAGAATTCTAAAGAGATACCTACTTGTTTCCTCATTCAGGTATAGGTCATAAAAGCTTGTGCTTAACTGCTCTTCCTGCCTTCTGGCAAAGCCAGACTGTCCCATATTATAGCTTGCGGCTACAGCTGTCCAAGCTCCAAATCTCTGAAAGGCTTTCCTTAAATAGTCAGAAGCAGCTTTGGTTGATTTTTCAAGATGGTAACGTTCATCAACATGATTAGTCACTTCAAGGCCATATTCTTTAGCAGTTGACTCCATAAATTGCCAAAATCCCCGAGCTCCAGCAGGTGATGCGACATCCAAAAGTCCAGATTCTGCAATCGCCAAATACTTAAAGTCATCAGGAATTTCATTTGCTTTCAACCATCTTTCAATTTGAGGAAGAAATTTGGCTGATCGTTTCATCAGCAAAACCATATTTGATTCCCAATAGGCATTGACATATAATTCCCGCTCCAGACGTTCGCTCACATCAGCTATCGAAAGTGGAACTGGCTCTCCCGCAAAACTTAAGGAATCGGGAAGTTGAAAAATCTTTACTGAATTTCGCAATGAGGTCTTGGAGGTGCTGATACGAATTTCTCCGTTGGGACCTTTCAGCATTTTTTGGCTTTCATTACTTCTCATGAGTGTATAAACTGTCAATGAAAGGCAAACTAAAATCAACCCATATAGAAAAGTAAGGTGACCTCTTTGCATTAGAAGTTTGGACTAAGTAGATACTTGTTATAAAATTCATCGATCACCCTTACCGCCTCAGTCGGATCGTCTACTACGCAAAACAGATCTAAATCCTCCTCTTTGATGTAATGATTACTTAGTAATGTGCTTTTAATCCAATCTATGAGTCCTTGCCAATAGGACTTACCAACTAGTACAATCGGGAATTTCCCTATTTTATTTGTCTGGATTAGAGTCAAGGCTTCAAATAATTCATCCATAGTTCCAAATCCACCCGGCAACACTACAAAGCCTTGTGAATACTTGACAAACATGACTTTCCGAACGAAAAAATAATCGAAAGACATTATTTTATCACGATCAATATAGATGTTGTTAAATTGCTCAAAAGGCAGTTCAATATTCAATCCAACGGATTTTCCCCCCTCAGAATAAGCTCCCTTATTTCCCGCTTCCATGATTCCCGGACCACCACCAGTAATTACTCCATAGCCATGTCTGACTAGTTTGGCAGCGATTTCCTCTGCCATTTTATAATGGTCATGATCCCTGGGAGTTCTAGCCGAACCAAAAATCGAAACACAGGGGCCAATTTTTGAAAGCTTTTCAAATCCCGTGACAAATTCCGACATTACCTTGAAAATTGCCCAAGAATCGGCACTCTTGATTTCGTTCCAATTCTTTTCTTTAAAGGCACTTCGAATTCTTTCCTCTGCTTTTTCTTCGTCTTTATCGCTCATAAAAATTTAATTTATTACTTGTTGAACGATCTATGTGGCCTAGTAGAGAAGAAATTGACACTAAACTAAAGCCCAAAGTGCTAAATATCTGATGTTCAATATAAAAAAAATAGATTTACTTAGAGTCAATCGACTATTCAAAGACGTACTTTTGTCAAAAATAAGCACTATGAATCTCGCCGAAAAATCTCAGGCAGTAATGATTTTATTTGAGAAACTTAGTTTAGAGTCTAAGCAATTTGCTGAACAAAGTGGTCTAGGATGTATTTCCGGCTGTGGTGCTTGCTGTGCCAATCCTGAGGTCTCGGCTTCACCTTTAGAATTTCTTCCCTTAGCCTTTGATTTTTTCAATAAAGGTCTTGGAGATACTATTTTGACTCTTTTGGATTCGGAAGAAGAAAATAAAAGCTGTATTTCCTATCGTGCACACAGTATAGATGGTATGAATGGCTACTGCACCAACTATGCGAATCGAGGATTGATCTGTAGACTCTTTGCAGCTACTGCCCGAAAGAATAAGTATGGACTTAAAGAATTGATCATTTGCAAAAAATTGAAAAATGAGAAGCCGGAACAATTTACAGAAACCTCGCTGCGAATAAATAGTGACCTTGAAGTCCCCTTAGCTTCGAAGTATTACCAATTAATACAAGAAATAGACGACCCTCTTGCCCGGCAATATCCAATAAATACTGCCATCAGATTAGCATTGGAATCGGTGATGCGCTTTAAGTTTTATGAAGAAGATGCACTTGTTCCGGTGGACTAATTTTTTTGATCCTTTCATTTAGGCTATATTGAAACACAATTTTTATATAAATTTCTAGGATGTTGAAAATAGGTGAAATAGTAAATACAGTAAAGGAGATCGTTGAGACTAAAGTTGAATTAGTGAAGAATGAGATTCAGGAAGACTTTATCGCAATTATATTTAGAATTCTTCTTTTATCAGTCATGTTATCAGTAGCACTTCTGACTCTTCTGTTTTTAAGTTTTTCGCTAGCCTTCTTTTTGACTCAATTAACCAATTCCCTACACATGGGATTTTTAATGGTTGGAGGTTTTTATTTGATAGTATTTGTAGTTGTATACTTTATCAAGTATTCTGACAATTTCCAACGAGGAGTCGAGGTAGGCCTGAGGAAATTTATTTTCAATAGGAGAAATGGAACAAAGAACGATGAAAAATGATCTTGAGAAAAAATCGGAAGAACTAGAGCAGACTTTGACCAAACAATTGCAACTTTTTAGAGAAGATTCCAAGGATTGGGCAAGAGTAGGAGGCTTAGTTTTAGCTGGGGGTCTATTGACGTTCGCTATAGTTCATGCAATTCGGAAGAAAAAAAGCAGCGAAACAGAACGTGCTATGGAGGTGTTGGAGCGTGAAGGTTTATTGAGTAAAAATCTAGAAAAAAAGTTAACCTCGTCACAAAGAGTTGGGTTTTGGCCTATGATCAGTGAGCGATTACTAGTGATAGGGCTCGCTTTTGCTAAAGAAAAGTTCTTTTCTAGCCTAGCTACATTATCGGAGGAAGATGCCAAGTCGCCAAAAGAAGGTAAGTAAGCTTCTTAAGTTTCTTCATTCTTCCGGCAAAAAGGGGATTGCTTGGCTTATAGATCCTGACAAAATCGCTGATTCTAAGACAATGGTTGATACTTTTTCATGGGTACGAAAAAGTAACTTGGATCTGATTTTGGTAGGTGGAAGCCAGTTGGAAAGGGGTAATTTTGAAGAGGTTGTGGTTGCGTTAAAAGAACTTGCCGAAGATATTCCGGTTGTGATTTTCCCAGGGTCACAGTGTCAACTTACCCATCATGCAGATGCTATTTTATTTCTATCACTTATATCAGGAAGAAATCCTGAATTTCTGATTGGTCAGCAAGTAGCTGCAGCCCCGATTATTCAAGAGATGGGTCTGGAGGTATTACCAACAGGTTATTTACTTATCAATGAGCATGAGGTGACTAGTGTTCAATATATTAGCCAAACAACCCCAATCCCTAATTCCAATCCTAAACTGGCGAAGGCAACAGCCCTAGCAGGTCAATTATTAGGGATGAAGTTCTTTTTCTTAGATGCAGGCAGCGGTTCCAAAGTGCCAGTTTCCCCTGAAGTTATCCGTGAGGTTCGAGAATGTATTGAACACCCCTTGATTGTAGGTGGAGGGATTAATTCAATAGAAAAATTAAAAATTGCTTTTGTAGCTGGAGCTGATTTACTTGTTTTAGGAAATAGTATAGAAAAAGACCCCAACTTTTTGGTCGAGGCATTGGAATTCAAATCGACAATGAATCGATCATTATACATTGATTAGCGACTCTCTTCTTCTCATCTTCCCGGCAGGAACACCATACATCATCTTGAATCTTCTACAGAAATACGCCGTATCCTTGTAGCCTACTTCTTTACCAATATCCCTGATAGATTTTTTTGAGGTTCGAAGTAATTCCACTGCATTTTCCATCCGCTGGTATTCGATGTAATCCTGTGGATTGATACCTGTAAGCATTTTGAAATACTGACCTACGTAATCTTCGGATACGTTGGCTATTTGTGCCAGAATTTTGTTTGATAGGTCACCCCCAATGTTGGCTTTTATAAAGTTGAACAAATCTACCAATCTTGGATCCTTAAAATAGGTGGCGTTAGTAGATAGCTCTTCTAAGAATAAGCGATTTTTGAGTATGTGACGAAGAAGTTCAATAACAAGAATTTCTGTTTCGGATTTAAGGATACGCTCTTTGCCTACATTGCTTAGTTCCACCTCTTTCATCAAGTCTTCGATAATTGTAGCAAGACGATCATTGAAGCGTATAATAAAGGGAGGGATATCCAACGAATTAAAAAAATTCATTACGTCAAATACCCTTGAGTCAAAACTCACCATAGAGATACAATCTTCCTCGGTTACTTGGATGTCCTTGAATGACAGATTTTGCAGATATTTCTTCTTGTTTTCCTTAAAAAGTTGATTTGATAATTCGATTTTCTTGAGGCTACTTCCCAAAGTAAGTTTGGTTTTGCGGTCAGCTGGTAAAAAAAGAACTTCCCCTGCATTGAGTAGCTCTTGATCATCGCCATATTTCAAAGTACCGTGATGGAGTAAGACCAGGGTATTATCTGCCTCTTTAAAATCTTTTACGGTAAAAGGTTTTTCGATTCTATAATTGTTTCCCCGTATGAATCTTACATTTACTGACTCAATGATTTTGTTGTAATATTCCATGAATAACTTGTCACATGATTAGATCTCAAAAATATGACTTTTCTAATCAGAAAACATAACTTTATTGCATTTTTGAGTTAAAAAAATAAAAAAAGGGTATAAATAATAGGAATTATACCCTTTCGATTTCTCAATTAATTCATGTCAAAATTCCTCTGGATATCACTATTTTCTGAATTTCTGAAGTTCCCTCGTAGATTTGGGTGATTTTTGCGTCTCGCATTAATCGTTCTACATGGTATTCCTTGACATACCCGTAACCGCCAAGTACCTGTACTGCTTCAATGGTCACATCCATTGCTACCTGAGAGGCAAATAATTTTGCCATGGCTGATGCATGAGAATAGTCCTTTCCCTGATCTTTCAGCCAAGCCGCTTTGTATACTAGAAGTCGGGCGGCTTCAATTGATGTAGCCATATCGGCAAGTTTAAATTGAATCGCCTGATGTTGGCTAATAGGTTTTCCAAATGCTTTTCGCTCTTTAGAATAAGCCAGTGCCAACTCGTAAGCTCCAGCTGCAATTCCTAAGGCTTGGGCAGCTATTCCGATTCTGCCTCCATTAAGGGTTTCCATTGCAAAAGTAAATCCAAATCCTTCATCCCCGATTCGGTTTTCTAATGGAACTTTAACATCTGTGAACATCAGAGAATGAGTGTCCGAACCACGAATCCCAAGTTTATCTTCTTTTTTTCCAACTATAAAACCTTCTTCCCCTCGCTCTAAAATAAATACCGAGATTCCTTTGTGGCCTCTACTCGAGTCAGTTTGAGCGATCACTAAATAAATACTTGCTGAAGACCCATTCGTAATCCAGTTTTTAGTCCCGTTGAGGATATAATGATCTCCATTAAGTTCAGCTGAAGTCTGCTGGGAAGTAGCGTCAGAACCAGCTTCTGGCTCAGAAAGGCAGAATGCACCCAAAATCTCGCCGCCAGCAAGAGGTTTTAAGTATTTCTCTTTTTGAGCGGATGATCCGTATTTCTCCAAACCCCAGCATACCAAAGAATTGTTTACTGACATGCATACTGATGCTGAGGCATCAATCTTGGATAATTCTTCCATTGCCAGTACATAGGACACAGTATCCATTCCACCTCCATTGTATTCCGGTTTCACCATCATTCCCATAAATCCAAGTTCACCCATCTTAAGAACTTGCTCTTTAGGAAATTTCGCTTCTGAATCTCGCTCGATCACTCCGGGAAGTAGTTCGGTATTGGCAAATTCTCTTGCTGCATCTTGGACTGCTAGATGCTCTTCGGTTAATTGGAAATTCATATTTTAATTTTTTGAGTATAAATCACTTTGGAATTTATACCAAAAAAAGAAGAGGGGCTATACTTAGCCCCTCTTCGAAATTTTTATTTGATATGGATCAATCCCGGTTTCCGAAAAAGGCGAAAACGTAATAAGCCAAAGTTGACAAAGCTGCAAGCGCCGCAACGACATAGGTCATAGCAGCCCACTTTAACGCGTCTTTGGACATGGCATATTCATCTTGTGTTACTATATCTCGTGTTTTTATCCAAGCAAGCGCTCGGTTACTGGCATCAAATTCTACTGGAAGTGTCACTAAGGTGAACAAGGTTATAATTCCATAGGCACTGACTACGATGTATCCAACGAGTTCATTAGAGAGGCCTAGTGCAAATCCACCTAGAAGTGAAGCGATCAACACTATATTTAAGATTTTACCAGCACTGTTTTGAAGTGGAACTAGCATAGATCTCAAATTCAACCAAGTGTAGGATGTTGCATGCTGTATCGCGTGGCCGCATTCGTGAGCCGCTACTGCCGCTGCAGAAGCATTTCTACCATAATACACATCAGGGCTAAGATTCACTGTTTTGTTCTGTGGATTATAATGGTCACTTAATTGACCTTCCACAGATAAGACATTAACGTCTGTGATGTTATTATCTTCCAACATTAATTTAGCGATTTCCGCACCGGAAAGGTTGGCCCTCAGAGGCGTCTCGGAATACTTTTTAAACTTGCTTTTCAAAGTCTTATTGACCAAAAAGCCAGCTAATGCAAAGACTATAAAGATTACTATGATCATATCTGATTTTTATTTGACGGTGACGTAACGAAGTTAAACCTCAACAAGTTTTTTCCAAGCAGGGATTTTCAAGAGAATTATCCAACTGATCAGTCCAGCGAGAATTACAAGGAAAACTTGTGTGCCATGAATGATTGCTGCAAAGATTTTCCCGTCTTGTTCGGCTATCCCAAATTGTATCAAAATAAAAGCCACAAGTGCATGAAAGGTACCAATGCCGCCCTGAACAGGTGCAATCATGCCAATACTTCCCATTACCATCACTAAGAGCACTTCGTTTGAGGACAAATTGGCAGTACTCTCGATTCCCAAAGAAACAGTATACATGGTTAAAAAATAAATTACCCAAAGGGTTATTGAGCTTATTATAAACCCCATTGGATTTCGCAATTTTTTAATTGAACCAAGGCCTCCTCCAATTTCACGAAAAAAATGCTGGACTTTGTTAACCAGCGAATGATCTTTAAATCTTTTAAAAATCAGGTAGATGAGAATAATTAAAATGATCAATATACCTGCGGCAATTGGGAGGTTCGAAAGAATTCCAGCACCTAAAGACTTTAAATTTATCAATTCATTTGCCAAATTTAAAAATAATTCATTTTCCACAAAAAAGGCCAGGAATATGGTCGCGATCAAAAAAATCATATCCACACTGCGTTCTACGATTACTGTTCCAAATAAATGTCCAAGCGATATTCCGTTGGTACGAGTCAAAACTCCGCAACGTGCAACTTCCCCAGCTCTAGGCAGGAGCATGTTCACTAGGTAGCCCACCATTACCGCATGATAGGCCCGATTAGGCCTTACTTTTATGCCATCGTCCTCTTGAATCAACAGACTCCAACGCCAGCCTCTCAGCCAATAGCCGCAAAGAGAAATCGTCAAAGAACTTGAGATCCAAAACCAATTACTTGACTTGAGTTGATCGATCAGGCTGTTCATAGGAACGTCTCTGTATAAAAACCAAAAAATCCAGCCTGCAATTCCTAGTGAAATTGTTAGCTGGATAATTTGCTTTAGTTTTTTTTTAATCATTATATCAGTTTGTTTTGCTCATCAGGGAAGACCAGTTTAGGCTTGAATTGCTTAGCTTCTTCAAGCTCCATTCCCGCATATGAGATGATAATGACGATGTCGCCTACCTGTGCTTTTCGCGCTGCTGGCCCGTTTAGGCATACTTTACCTGATCCTCTTTCCCCTTTGATTACATAGGTTTCCAATCGTTCGCCATTATTTACATTGACGATTTGTACTTTTTCATTTTCGATTAGATTAGCAGCAATCATTAGCTCTTCGTCGATCGTAATTGATCCTACATAATTTAACTCTGCCTGAGTGATTTTCACCCTATGAATTTTTGACTTTAATAGTTGGATTTGCATTGGTTTAATTTTGCCTGAATATTAGGGATTTATCGAGATGTTATCAATCAACCTAATTTCTCCAAGATAAGCAGCCAGACAAATAGCTGACTTTAAATTGTGGCTAAGGTCAGCCTGAATGTCGAAGGTATCAGGATTGATTAGTTCTAAATATTCGAGTTTTGAAAATTGATTTGCCTCAAAAATTCCGACTATTTCTTTTCGGACTTCAAACCAAACTTTTCCTTCAATAAGTTCCTTTTTGGCTTTACATAATGATGCAAAAATAATTGTTGAAGCTGCCCGTTCTGTAGCAGAGAGCATTAGATTTCTGGAAGACATCGCCAACCCGTCAGCTTCCCGTTTTGTAGGCACAATTACTAGATCCAGTTGAAAAGATAGGGCTTGCACCAATCTCTTGATGATTGCTACTTGCTGTAGATCTTTTTGCCCAAAAAATGAAACGTGAGGCCTAATGATATTGAATAGCTTCGAGACTACTGTACCTACTCCATTGAAATGTCCGGGACGGAAGGACCCCTCCAGATTGGTTTCCAAATCCCCAAATGATAAATGGATCTCAGGTGATTCGCCATAAATTTCTTCTACGCTTGGAGTGTAGATTACATCAACTTTTTCTTGTCTTAATAGCTCTAAATCCGCAACTAGTGTATTTGGGTAGTTTTTAAAATCCGCAGACTTACTGAATTGAGTGGGGTTCACAAATACAGATACAACGGTAAGATCACAACGTGATTTTGAAGCCCTTATTAACTCAATATGTCCACTGTGCAAGGCACCCATAGTTGGAACAAAACCAATTATTTTATCTGTTTTAATCGCTTGGAGCCAGATTTCTTCCCAAATGTCTTTTGTAAGTATATGTAGCAAATGTACAAGATATTAGTTGGGTAAATAGCGACAAAATTATATTAATATTCAGAATAACAAGGGGTTTTTGCTGTTTTTTTATTACATTTGTCCAGCTGTTTTTCACCTTAAACTTAAAATCCGACAACTATGTCTAATCTGCGTATTCTTTACGTTGCAAGTGAAATCAATCCTTTTCTTGAAACTTCCCAAGTTGCGAACTTTTTAAGAGCCCTACCACAAGCAATGCAGGAGCGAGGAATGGAAATAAGAATTTTGGTTCCGAGGTTCGGCTTGATCAATGAGCGAAAAAATAGACTACATGAAGTGGTAAGATTATCAGGAATTAATATTGCAGTTGGAGATGAAGAGAAACCTTTAGTGATCAAAGTTGCTTCAATCCCTAATGCAAAAATGCAAGTATATTTCATTGATAATGAGGACTACTTTCAAAGAAAGCATGTTTTCCACGACAAGCACAAGAAATTTTATGAAGATAACGATGAGCGTGCAATCTTCTTTTGTAAGGGGGTGATAGAAACAGTCAAGAAATTGGGCTGGGCACCGGATATTGTACATTGTAATGACTGGATGACTAGCTTGATTCCAATGTACTTAAAAACTACTTACAAAAATGAACCGCTCTTTAAAAATACAAAATCTGTTTTTGCAGTCTACAACAATGGATTTTCTCATACATTTGGCGATGACTTGTTAAACAAGGTTAAGAT
>JBDNIP010000594.1:0-2319 GCA_041688245.1 Algoriphagus sp. | reverse complement strand
ATTTCAACGCCTTTCTGAAAACTACCCCCCTTTTGAACCATCAATGATACATCACCTAGGGAGGTACGGGGAAATTTCCAAATACTCATTTCTAAGCCGATTAATTTCCAAAAACGAAATTTTGTCGGACGCCAGTAATTTATTATAATCAAAAATCAGATACTTATTTATATTATTCAGCTGTGAAGTCGGAAATAAACCATTTTGATTATTTTCAAAATATAATTAATTCTACAAAAAAATAATAGTGCATGAAATTAGTTAATTTTCTAGGCTTTTTTCTATTGACAAGCAACATAGCTTTAGGACAAAGAACGTTCAGTGGCCGTATTACAGATATGGATACTGGCGCAGGGATTTCTTATGTGACTTTACTTTCGATGGATCAAAGCAACATAGGTGCGATCTCAGATGAAAGTGGATATTACCAATTTGTTTTTACCAGCGAGATCGACTCGGTAAGGTTTCGGGTAAGTGCATCATCTTATTTGGCTAAAGAATTTTACATGAAGAATTCTGATTTGTATCAAATCATTGAACTAGAGAAAAGAGTCCTTGATCTCCCTGAGGTGATAATTATTCCACAATCGGAGAAGGAAATAAACTGGGCAGAGGTGCTCACAGGTCGTCGAGTTTATGGGGGCTCTGATGAGAAGGGTAAGTTTACTCCGATGATGATGGGTTTGGATAATTCGGGAGAATTTCACGGCAATGCATTTAGAATAAAAAACAAAATTCTACTTCAGGAGATTAGTTTTCATTTTATGAAGGAAGAAAACTATCCTGAGATTCTTTATTTAAGAGTATTCAATACTGATGATAGGCCCAAGCTTTCTGAAAATGAGCCGTTGGAAAGCTTAATTGAACTTACTGCAAAAACCATTAAGCTTGACATGTTACAAAATGGCTTCAATGTGGTGGATGTGACTGATCAAAATATCGTAGCAAATTCTGGGTATTTGATTCTTGCTTTTACTGCCGATATTAATGAAGAAGTAAATAAAAAACTAACAATCTATCAGGAAAAGACTGCGGGAAAGGAGGTTCTGAGATTCGCTCTTACGGCAAAACATTATAATTTTTTCTCAGCTTTTCTGCCTAAGTATCGAATAGGCTTTAGTTACGTCGAACTTGAGGAAAAAAAGGAATGGTTTGGTTGGCTTAAGAATATTTTTAAATGAGCAGAAGTTGAATCTTATTGCATATCTCTAATCGGGAATGTTATGGAATTGTAAGACCTTAACCTCGAAGCTGATGAGATATCACGCTTAATGGCGGAATCCGAAAAAAATCAATCGAATTTAACCTTCATATAAGGACTTCAGCTTTTCAGTCAGGGCAATATTTTGATCCAGAATTTTAGGAAGAATAAAGACACTTATTGAAAAGGAAACTAAAATGGTCAAAACGATGCCTTGAAAGATTGAGGAAAATAAAGCTGGGGTGTCCTCTGAATTTGAAATGGAGTAGACGAACTGATAGGAATAGATACAAGCCATTGCAGTCGCGTTTAGCCATTGCCATATATTTCCCAGAGTTTGATAGGATGCATAGTTTTTATAGTGTTTGTGCTTTGTTCCGTATCGGGAAGCCAGCCAGCAAAACGCAAGGAATAAAAAGCCTGCAAACAAGAGGACCCAATTTTGAGGATCATCCAAATAGAGAGAAGCTTGATAGATAATGACCCCAAGCCCAAGCGGGTAGATTATACGGTAGGAAGTGAAGAGATTTTTGAGTTCAGTCCAGTAATTATTTCTGACTTTTTTCCGAATGGCTTTTTTGTAAGATTCTTCCAGTGAGCTAAATCCAAAAATCCCAAATTCGCTGTGCACTTTCCGAAAAGCGTCGTCAAGTGCCAGTTTTGGATCTTTCTCTATGAGTACTTCCACCTTGCAGGCCACATGATCCAAGATCTCGTATTGTACATCGATCTCTGGATAACCTTTGTAGGAAATCAGTTTTTTGATGATCATGATTTGGTCTTTACTTAATTTCATACAAAAATGGCTTGAGTTTGGTCTGATACAGCTGATAAAATGATCTTGTTGAAACCAACATTAAAAAGATTATTGAAACAGAGATACTTGGGTGGTAAAATGCAAAGCCGAAGTACTCTTCAATTCCTAAATACGCTCCACCCTTAGTTAGTACAACATGCCAGATAAAGAAATTTACCACTAAAACCGACCGCATGGCATCGCTTTTTGCACTCACATATCGCTTGTTTTTGAAAATCTTTAATTTTTCACCAAGGGTTTCACGGTTGTGATAAATCCAAGATTGAAATGAAACAGGAAAGACAAACCAAAGGCAGACAAT
>JBDNIP010000593.1:0-3796 GCA_041688245.1 Algoriphagus sp. | reverse complement strand
CTGAGTTTCTCTGCACCGCATGCCCACGATCCTGCCGAGTTGCAATATTTCTGGTCTCCGGAATACGATACCATGTATCAAAATCTGGTAGTGCCTGATCCCAAGCTTAAGGACGAAAGCTACTTTCAGGCACAGCCTGAGTATGTCCGCACCGGTGAAAACCGCACCCGCTGGCATTGGCGATACGATACGCCGGAAAAGTATCAGCATAGTGTGAAAGGCTATTACAGAATGATCTCCGAAATAGATACTGAGATTGGAAATATCAGAAGAGCTTTGGAAGCAAAAGGACTTGCAGAAAACACAGTCATCATCCTGATGGGGGACAATGGTTATTTCCTTGGCGAGCGACAGCTAGCAGGTAAATGGCTGATGTATGATAATTCGCTTCGAGTGCCGCTGATTGTCTTTGATCCTCGCCAAACTGGAGGCAAAAGAAATACAGACTTTGCCTTGAATATTGATGTGCCGGCTACGATTCTGGATTTTGCAGGAATCCAATCTCCTAAATCTTGGCAAGGAACTAGCTTGCGTTCAAATCAACTGGCAAAGCGAAAAGACTTCCTTACTGAGCACCTCTGGCAAGTTGATATTATTCCTCCAAGTGAAGCGATCCGAACTGAGCGCTGGAAGTATTTCCGCTACATCAATGATCCTGGTCATGAAGAACTTTACGATCTATCAGTTGATCCTTTGGAGATTAATAATCTAGCATCTGACCCTGCCCATCAGACTATACTCAAAAAACTTCGAGATAAGATGGAGAAAAAAATCGCGGGTTACTTGAAGGATCGGGTGGAGTAGGGGGAATTCATTTCCCCAATAAAAAAGGATGTAATCCGAAATCACATCCTTTGTAGTCACCTATTGAGAAGTTGAAATATCCCTAACCCAGATTAGTTATCAGCATTAAAATAATCCCTAACCCAAGCGGTTAATTGATTGTCGGTCATACTATCTGCTTTTTCGACAGACTTTACCTTACCTACTAGAAGGTGGTGCTTTTCTGCTAGTTCCTTTTCTAATTTCATGCCTGCCTCAGCGGGGCCAAAAATAACTAGTGCATCAGCCGCTTCGATATACTTGACCAGATCGGTAAAGAAATCTGCAAGTTGGTGCTTCTCCCGCTCCAAATACTTACTGTCTTGTACAACATCTTGTGGTCCGCCTTTTTGTGCTGTCCCACTACCTCCACCTACATTAAAATCTTCAACCTCAGAGCTAACGGTCTCTAGCTGTTCATTCCCATTTTCAAGGGTGATAATTTTTGCTTCATTTTTGTCGATCCAAATGCCGATATTTTTCATGATTTCAATGGTTATTTGTTGATAATTATAGCCAATAGCCCTAGGATAATACCCGTTGGTAGTTATAAATCCTTGATTTATAATTTACCAAAAAGAACTGACAAAAAAGAGTAAACCTCGAGGAAGATTAAAATCCAAAAAATAAAAAAGGTGGTTTCAGACTACATCTCGGGGTATAGAAAAGGAAAAATAGCTTTTATTTAAATACTACACCTAACCAAGCGTTTAGCTCTGATTTGTCCAAGCGATCATTTATTTCGGCAACAATAGCAGACGCTATGGCATTGAGTAGTTCTGGTTCTTCTTTGCGAATTTCATCAATAATTGCATTGCCTTCCGTAAAGCCACTACCTGCGTCCATTGACGTAGCGCTTTGTCCCATTAATGTGACTTTTTCTAGGGTAGTATTCTCAAAACCTGCGTTTCTAGTGTAGGATCTGAGATTATCAGGATTATTCAGGGAATAGCATGACCTGCCAAAAAATGGGGGAGGAGTAGCTTTTAAAAACTGAAGGATCGTTTGTTGATTGATATGTAATGTGATATTATTTTCTGCCTTGTCCCGAGTTAAAAACATGAGCTGGCCACCTAGCTTTGAGACACATCTCACTTCATTAAATCCTTTTTGTTTATCAGGTAAAAATATAGGTTCTACCCTTAAGTTAGTGGAAGCTATAGCTAATATTGTCTAAACTAAAAGTAGGCTGTTTTCAGGAATAACATATATTATTGATAGTCATATATTTACAATATTATCTTAAGAACAAACTACCTATTAATTAGATAACCTCTATTGATTTCGTAGTATAACTGAAAAAAATAATAAGAATACTAGCTACTGATTTGTAATTTTTTATAATGACATTATTTTTTTTAAAGGTAATCTAATGCTAACTGGATACTTATATTTTCGATGATATATATAAGTGTATTTTATCTGTCATATAGTTGTATTAGAAACATATTATATAATTAGATTATACTTACTAAAAATGTATCAGGACCTCTTACGGTATTTTTTACTACTATGTTGCTAGCTTTAGTTATTGATTTTATCATGAAATTCAAAAAATGCTTTCAGTACCGGTTCAGGTGTTTCCACATGGGGATAATGACCTGAGTTTTCTAAAAAAATAATATCTGAATTGGGAATAACCGCTGCAAAACGATCAGCTGCGTGTTTACCTGAAATAGGATCTTCAATTCCGTTGATCAATCTGATTGGTACCACCGCATTTACTAAAGGTCCAATCCAGCGCTCTCGGTAAGTCCTTCGCTCTGTCATGTATCGAATCAACTTGGGGATCATATCAGTCCCATTATTCTCCTCGATCAGCTTCCAAGTTCCCCGGATGAACTCGTCTGTAGGAGGATGCGCTTTACTGAAGATTTTGATAAAGCTCTTTTTCAATGACTTTTCTGACATCAATTTTGCTGCCAACGGACCCAGTGGAGAGAGCAATAGCTTCTGAATCAAAAGTGGATGATGAGTTTCTGGAAAAATACCCCCATTCATAAAAACGCAGGACAGCCAGTTGACTTTTGAAGTTTTCTCAAATTGACGAGCCAGTAATTCTTGAGCAACGGTATCGCCTAGATCGTGAGCCAGAATATGGGCAGCTTTGATACCTTCTTTAATCGCTAGTCCTTCAATAATATCAGCCTGCAAACGAATTGATAGTGGCTGATTCGGTTTATCCGATCTGCCAAGTCCTATCAGGTCGAGTGCTATGGTGTCAAATCGTGTAATTACCGAAGGCCATATGGGTTCAAAGTCCCAAGAGGAGGAGGGAAAGCCATGGATACAAATCAAGGATTCACCTTTCCCCGCTCGTTTAAAAAATACGCTCAGTTTATTTATAGTGGCCGTTTTTCCATCCGAATACCAAGCTTCTGAATTTATCACTGTTAACTGTTAGTTTTGTTTACCTCTGCGAAATTGGTTCGACGTTCGATCACTTTCCTTTTTGTCCAGATAAGTTACAATCATTTCCAATAAATGAGTTGTCCATTTTTCAAAACCTGATTCAGCTGGCTGAACACAAAAAGTCGAGTTGTTGGTTGATCCCTGCTGATAAATAGAAATCGTTTATTTTAATTGATTTACAGAACTCCTATCGAAGACATGAATCGTTGGATGTTTTGCTTCTTCTAATAAATATAAATTATGTATATCAGCAATTGCACCAGTAAAAGGTAAAAAGCGACTTAACATATGGTAAACACTATACCAGTACTTCTTCCGATGGCTATCGGAACGTCATCGGCTTGCCTCGCTGTGGCGGGCTTGCTGCCAGTTGACTAAAGAAAATTAGGTTACTGGCATAATTGCAGATAATCACAATATAAAATTACTGGCGTCCGACAAAATTTCGTTTTTGGAAATTAATCGGCTTAGAAATGAGTATTTGGAAATTTCCCCGTACCTCCCTAGGTGATGTATCATTGATGGTTCAAAAGGGGGGTAGTTTTCAGAAAGGCGTTGAAAT
>JBDNIP010000592.1:0-5040 GCA_041688245.1 Algoriphagus sp. | reverse complement strand
GACGGAGCCCATGATTATCAAGGATTGCATCTGCAATTTTGCCATTTGGCACATACATTAGCGAGTTTCGAAAAGTCCGAACTCGTGTCGAGCGAAAGCCAACTTCTTCTACTGTACCGTCTATGTCTCCAGAGGTGATCCAATCTCCAACTTGGAAGGGCTTGTCAATAAAGATCATCACTGAGCCAAAGAAGTTTTTGATCGTGTCTTGCGCTGCCAAAGCAATTGCAACACCACCAATTGAAAGACCTGTCAGGAATGGAATAATATCTAGATTCAGTCCATCCCGAAGAATAAAAAGTGTGCCGATGATTATAACAAAAGCTTTTAGCGTTTTGCGAATCAAGGGAACAAGTTGATCATCGAGCGTAGATTCTGTTCTAGTTGCCAAGCGGGCAAAATAGGCTGCGAGTACATTGACTAATTTGTAAAAAATCAAGGTGATCAACAATGGCTTTAGAGTCCTGAAAATCACCAAAACCCAAGTCCAATTCTCTGCCGGAAGTTGGAGCACTCGGATGAAATTCGACAGTAACAGAACAAGCAGGTAAAAGCTGGTCACCCGAGCTACTGGTAATAAGTAGTTTTCCCCCAATTGTCCGTAGCCAAATCGTTTAAATGAATAAAGTAAAATATTGTCTACAACTATGGTGAAAAACCAATGTGCAAAGAGTATCAATAGGATCAGAATAAAAATTCCCACTAACTGCCAAAGTTGTAAACCAAGGTACTTTTGTGTACCAATTTTTGGTAAGATATTCAGCAGTTTTGCTGTACCGTAAGGATAAGTTTCTGAGTGAAGTTCTTCAATCTGGCTTACTGAAAAAGAAGAAAATTTCCATTCGTCACCTGTTTTCTCTAAAAATATTCCAGGAAGGAATTTTTTATCAAAGTAGAAAATATGTTCCTGCGTGGTAGAATCATCAATATAGTTAGCATCTTTTGAAATAGTACTTGTCCGAACAATTACTCCTTTGCCTTCAAAGATTTGCTTCAGTTGAACTGCAAGTTTTTCAGTGTTCACATCCCCTAGATTTTTTATAGCTAATGTTCGGGCAGCCTTTTCGGTGAAGTAGTGACCTTCTTCTAGGTTATAAAAAAATGTGAAGGTGGTATTGTAAGGTGAACTAAGGCTAGCATCATCACTGATATTATCGGGCTGCTGATTGCTTGTGTTCAGTTGCGCAATACTTTCAAAACTTACAAATAGGAGTATAAAAAATGATAGCGGGTACTTCTTAATCATCAGGATCTAATTTTCATGCAAGATAGGCATTCGAGACCAAGACCAAGTTAATCGCTTAATTTGCTAACAGGAATTCGGTCAATTTTTTTCCGTTTATTGTTCTAATCTTATACTGGTTTTTTCCAGGTTGGTAGGTCATCTGAATTGGTCCAGAACTTTCTAATGGCATGGTGATTAATAGATTTCCTTCTAGATCATACAGGTAGGAGAAATTCTGAATCACATCAGTGATGGAAATAAGCTTTCGGTTTGGGCCAAAATTAAAATACTGGTAGACCAATCCTTCAGCTGAAGTTCGAGTTTCAAACAGTGTAGTTTCGTTAGCATCCAAAATCGATACTTGGTTGAATTGGCGGGAGATGAGCACATAATCACTGGTATTTTGACTTTGAATCACTAAGAACTCGTGATCCCGGTCGTTTTTGACGAGTTGATTTCGGTAGATGACTTCTCCATTGAAGTTTATTTTCACGATCTCTCCAGTAGCTGAGACTCCTACCAATTGACTTACCCCGGACTTAGGATCTGGAGAAAACACTAATTTTGAATTGAACCCTTCACCGATGTTGATCGCTGATTTAGTTTGAAGCTCACCTCTTCTATTAAAAAGATGGAGCAAGCCGTTTTCAGTCAGGGCAACCATAAAATCCCCTTTTCCTAGAACTCTATAAAATGATGGTGGCCCTATTACCGTAGATCTCAGTGGATTTGGATCCCATCCTTCGAGTATTTTTCCATTTTTGTCCAGCAGGTAGAGATCACCGGTTGCAGAAGCTAAGAAATACCTATAATCTTTGGAGTTACTATAATCCACCAAACTAAAGTATGCCAATTCTGCTCCTTTGATTGTGAGGGGATAGCCAGGGAGAGGGGCTCCTAAGCGATCAATACCATAGATTTTCTCTGTAGTAGCTACTAGCAGTTGGAGTTTTCCGTTTTTGTAATAATCAATAGAAAGAGCATCCGAAATAATTGGTCCGGATAATTGCAATGAATAAACTTTCTGGCCTTCAGAATTAATCAGGTGAAGGACATGTTGATCATCTTGGATCACGACATCTTCGGTATTATCCTGATAGTTAGAGATAACTTTTGGACCATAGCTTAGCAGGTTATTAAAAGTCACTTCGTTACTTGGTTGAAGTCTTATCGACTCCGTAATTCTGACTTCTTGTTTGTTTATACTGTCATATTTAAAGCTCAATGAGGCAATTGATTTGTTTTGAATTTGATTTATTCTAAAAGCGATAGCATTAAAAGACTTAAAAGAAGCGGAATACTTTTGCAAAAAGGAGCTCCATGCTGGATTTGTCTGTTTGGTCCAATCATCCCAAAGTCGGTCTATTAAAAGTAATTTTCCAAATCCAGCAGTTGGCAAAATGTAATCTGCGGAAATAGGCGGATTTGAAGAAATTCCCCAAGTATCACCTTTAGCTATAGTGTCAATGATATTTTTCATTACCTGCTGAGAATTGGCAAAAATCAGAATATCCTCATGTTCAGCAATAAATGTTTTGGGAAATCCTTGGAATTTACCTTGAAAAAGATGTGCTGGAAACTCTCCTTCTGAAATATAATATATCGTTTTTTCTCGATAGTAGTCTTTTGAACTTTCTGATTTCTCTAAAATGAAATCGGAAACTAGGGATAGTGAATTTTGAGCATTTGTAGTTCTAGCTAGAAGAACTTTATTCGGTGGGCCTACGCCGACATTAGCCAATTCAACCAAATAGAGCTCACCGGTAAAGCTGTCAAAAATTCCCCGATCAATGAGTTTGCTTTGAATTTCACCATTCAGAGTGGACCTTCCAGAAAAGGATCGGTTGACAAGTTCTTGTGTCTGAAAAATACTTCCAAGGTTAATTTGGGTTACTTCACGTACTTCATTGGGAATTAATCCTGAAATGGCAGCAAGGTTAGCTTGGATCGACGGTGTAAAATCAGCTGGTTCTCCTAAGAAGACAGGTCCATTGAATTGAATTTCTTCTTTCTCAAAGCTTAATTCTAGAGTTACCGCACCGGCGATCATCTCCAAAGTGCTTACAAGGTTCACATCCCGATTCGAACTGATACCTTTAATTAAAGATGCAATTCCCTTGCCTGATAGTAAAAGTATTCCCAATGAGGACTCATTAATAGACTGCGAAGGCACTAAAACGTAAAAGCTTCCAATATTTCCGTTGGAATAAAATCGAATAGCTTCTTCAACTAAAAACGATGAAGATGACATTACTGTTAAACCACCAACTGAAGAAATACTCCATTGGCGTTTGTTTGAAGAGTTATAGTATTCAAAAACTTGGATGTCAGAATAGCTGCGAACTTGAAATTTTGAGCCGGATGGAATTTGTTTTTTAAAATCATCCAAGAATTCTGACAACTGATCCCCAGTAAATGCTGTGGTAAAAAGTAACTCAAAGGTTTCCGACCCTGTAGGGTGAAGACTTACAGTCGTGACTTTATCTGCGAAAAAAGTTAGGAAGCCTCCAGATTTACCTATCAAGTCATCTAATTCCGCTAGCTGAGATTGTATCTTCTCAAAACCAGGAAAGGCTTTCAAGATTTTCCAAGAGGCATTATTAATTACTGCATTCCAAGTAGTTGCTGGCTGATTAGTCTCGAAGACGAATACAGCATTATCACTAATAATTTCAAGATTGGATAATTTTTTATTAAAAAAATAGGTGTCATAGATCCAATAACCTGAAGCGGCTATCAGAATAAAAACAATTAATATAACTAAGCTTTTCCAGATTTTCACAATTGGGAAATAATTCAAAGTTTATAAATACAAGAATCAATCCTTGAGTGTATCTCAAGAATAAAATGATACATCAAAGGATTGATCTTCCAATAGTTAATAATTATTTACCCAGATTGTTCAACACGCTCATTACTTCTTTGACATGTCCTCTTGAAACTTCAAGAAGAGCCTTTTCTTCAGTATTTAAGTCAAGTTCTAATACTGTTTCTACTCCATTTTTGCCTAGAATTACTGGGACACCCAAATAGCAATCATCAATTCCATATTCGCCTTCTAGTTTGATACAAACTGGGAACACTCTACGCTGATTTTTCAGGATTGCTTCTACCATTTGAGCTGCGGCAGAACCTGGAGCATACCAAGCAGAAGTACCCATGAGTTTCACCAGTTCACCACCACCAAACTTGGTTCGCTCGATAATTGCATCCAACTTATCTTTTGATATCAACTCAGTCACAGGAATACCCGCTACTGTGGTATATCTAGGGAGTGGTACCATTGTGTCTCCATGACCTCCCATCAATATAGCCTGAATTTCTTTTGGGGAGATGTTAAGCTCCTCAGCCAAAAAGGCTCTATATCTTGCTGTATCCAAAATTCCTGCCATTCCAATCACCTTATTTCTAGAGAAGTTTGAAGTAAGATGAGCCTGATAGGTCATGACATCAAGTGGGTTGGACACGATAATGATTATCGCATCTGGAGAATATTTTACAACACTTTCTGTAACTGACTTTACGATACCAGCATTGGTTTCGATCAGGTCGTCTCGAGTCATTCCTGGTTTTCTGGGAAGACCTGAAGTGATCACCACTACATCCGAATTCGCTGTTTTGCTGTAATCATTTGTATATCCGACAGTTCGGCTATCGTATTGATCGATTGGCGCTTTTTGGAAGATGTCCAATGCTTTACCTTCTGCGAAACCTTCTTTGATGTCAATCAGGACAATTTCTTCAGCTATTTCGCGATAAGCCAAAACATCGGCACAAGTTGCACCCACATTTCCAGCTCCTACTACGGTTACTTT
>JBDNIP010000591.1:0-7774 GCA_041688245.1 Algoriphagus sp. | reverse complement strand
TTGCAGGCCATGCCTACTTGGTGGCTGGCATCTACTTTTCACATGACGGATACTTCATTGACTTTTTTCTGGTTATTGAGTATCTATTGGGCTTATCGAGGAATCAATGAAATTAAATTAAAATGGTGGGTTCTGGCAGGGATTGCCGCAGCTTTTGGGATAATGGCCAAACTGGTCATGATTCTGATCTTCCCTGCTACATTGATTTTTTTGCTTTACACCCGTGCATTTAAGATTCAGCAACGGAACTTTTGGGTTTTTTTGGGAATAAGTTTGATGGGTTTTGTCCCGGCTTTGATTTGGAACTGGCAGAATAACTTCGATACGTTCAGACATCTTGCAGCGCTCGGTGGTGCTGGTGGAGGAGACTCCAAGCCTTTTGAAATATCCAATTCGCTCAAATGGGCCTCAGAATATCTTGGTGGTCAGCTTGCCATAATTTCTGCTTTCCTGTTACCCTGCTGGTTTATGAGTTTTAAAGAGACTTTTAAAACCAAAAACAAAGCTGAGATATATCTGCTATTGCCTGGAATATTGGTTTTTGTAGCTTTTGGATTTCTCAGTTTGGTGAAGAGAGTGGAGGTTAATTGGCCTGTGTTTGCGTATACCGGATTAGCTATGGTGTTGGGTGGATGGATTGTTTTACAGTCCAAAGCTTGGCGACATTTTGCCTTAGTCGCAATAATCTTAAGCATCGGGATTCCTGTGATTATCCTCCTCCCAGATTTTACCTCTTTAAAATCTGCAACACCGATTCATTCTTTGGAGAAAAGTGCTTTTAAAAGACTAAGCGGACACGAACAAGTTGCGAATCGTTTGGATTTTTTGATAGATAGCCTCAAGTTGGAGAATGAGTTTTTCTTCTCAGATTCGTATCATATCGCCTCCGAACTCTCATTTTATCTTGCGGGCAATCCTCAAAGCTTTGTCTTGAATATGGGCTCTCGAAAAAACCAGTTCGACTTGTGGGCTGGCATGGATCAGTTTATAGAAAAAGAAAAGACAGGAATTTTTATAAGTTGGATTCACGATTCTCCGGGTGAGTTTGCAAATTTTGAGAGACTATTTTATGAGGAGGATTTTCGGGTATTGTATAAAGGAGATTCTCTTCGAAACACGAAGATCCAGATTTGGAAAAATCTGAAAGAATTTAATCCTTATGTACCAGAAACGTATTAAGAACCAATTATAGGACGTTAAACTGAATTTTATAGGTAATTAAGTCAGTGAAAGATTTTGACTTTTCAAAAAGGTATCGATCTTATTCTTAGATAGCTTGTTTTTCTACCAGACCTTAGGGATAGGAAACGATTTTTTGAGCTGCCTTTGCCTATTTAATAGACAGTTACTAGAACCCGTTTTGGCCCTATGTGATAAAAAGCCGTATTTTTGACCAAATTTAAGCCTATGAGCAAGCCCCTTTTGTCCGTCGTAATCACTGTTTATAATGAAGAGGATAATATAAAACCACTTTTAGACCAAACTTATACCGCCTTGAATGCCATTGACTATGAAATCATTCTAATCGAAGATGGATCGACAGATGGAACTGTGCGTGAAGTGAAGAAACATGCGAATGAGCGTACCAAGCTCATTATTTTCAACAGAAACTATGGACAGACCACTGCGCTGGCCGCTGGGATAGACATGGCTACAGGTACCTATATTGCTACAATGGACGGAGATCTACAAAACGATCCTACAGACCTGCCAATGATGCTTCATAAGGCTATGAATGAAGATTGGGATGTCGTTGCCGGCCGACGCGCAAATCGTAAAGATGGATTTGTCCTGAGAAAAATTCCCAGCAAAATCGCAAACTGGGTGATTCGAAATACTACAAAAGTTTACCTGAACGATTACGGCTGTACACTCCGGGTGTACAAAGCTGAAATAGCACAGGGAATGGGACTGTATGGTGAATTGCACCGATTCATTCCCGTACTGGCTAAGCAGCAAGGAGCTCGAATGACAGAAGTTGATGTCAAGCATCATCCACGAATCCATGGCGAGTCGAAATATGGTCTAAGCCGGACCTTTAAAGTAATGGCTGACTTGATTTTGATGCTCTTTTTTCAAAAGTATTTTCAGCGGCCTATTCACCTTTTTGGAGGGATCGGTCTGATGGCCTTTCTAATTGGCATGCTGATCAACTTTTACCTTTTGATTCTGAAATTCATGGGTGAGGATATTTGGGGAAGACCAATCATGATCTTGGGATTTATTTTGCTTATCGGGGGAATACAGTTTATCACTACAGGTATCATTGCTGAGATCATTGTCCGAACTTACTTCGAATCACAGAATAAAAAGACCTATACCGTGAAGTCGGTATTTGTAGGAGAGCAGTCGGCAGTCGGCAGTGGGTACATTTCAGTCAATAGTCAACAGGGGATGGAAGAGGAGAATTCGAAGTGAGCCAATCTTCAAAGGGTTTGGTGAAGAAATTCAAGACACTTTTAAAGCTAGGATTGACAGGAATTGCACTTTACCTGGTTTTTCGGAAGATTGATACGAAACAGTTATTGGAAATAGCCAAAACCATCCAATGGTTTTGGTTACTTCCTGCAGTTTTGCTTTTTATAGTCAGTAAAGTATTTACCGCTTTTCGGCTGAATCAATATTTTAAAAATATCAGCCTTTACATCTCCGAAAGGCTGAATCTTAAACTTTACCTCATCGGGATGTTTTACAATCTTTTCCTTCCAGGCGGAATCGGCGGGGACGGCTATAAAGTATATCTTTTGAATAAGCATTTTAAAACTCCGATCAAAAAGCTGGTCCAATCAGTGCTTTTGGACCGCCTTGGAGGTTTAGTAGCTATTGTTTTTCTACTTTTTGGCTTGTTTTTACTGGTAAATATTCAGATTGATTTTCTGGAAACTGAAGTCTGGAATAGCTTGATGATCGCAGGATTGATCTTGACGATCCCGGGCTTTTGGTTGTTGCAAAAGTATTTTTTTAATGACTTTCTTCCTTCCTTTTGGTCGGCAAATGCATGGTCTATGGCAGGGCAGCTTGCGCAATTAATCTGTGCTTGGTTTATTTTGCGGAGCCTTGGAATTACAGAAAATATCCTGGCCTATCAATTGGTCTTTCTGCTTTCCTCTATCGTGGCAGTTTTGCCCCTGACCATTGGTGGAGTAGGAGCGCGGGAATTGGTTTTTGTCTATGCGCATACGTATGCAGGGATCGAGGAAACTGCTGCAGTAGCTTTCAGCTTGATTTTTTTCTTAATCTCTGCCGGAGTTTCGCTGTCTGGCGCTTTGGCGAAGGTTGATTTTGAAAAAAAATAGCTAATTAGCTGAAATTCAATAGTAAATAAATGAATCATCCTTGCAGATTTAAAATAGAATTTTAAATCTGCAAGGATGATTCAACGCTTACTCTATTCCAAACTAGAAGAGCTGATGCCGGACTTTCCGGCAATAGGCATCTTGGGCTCCAGGCAGGTCGGAAAGACTACGCTTGCACAAAGCTTAGCAGATCACTTTAGTGGAGTATCGATTTACCTGGATTTGGAGAGTCCTTCTGACCGAGCGAAATTGGTGGAAGCAGAGCAATATTTCGATTTGAATGCTGGAAAGCTGATTATTTTAGATGAAATCCAGCGGATGCCCGATCTTTTCCCTTTACTCCGGGGACTGATTGATCGGAGGAGGAAGCAAGGCTTGCGATCTTGTCAATTTTTGATTCTAGGTTCGGCTTCTTTGGAGCTCATTCGGCAATCCTCAGAATCACTTGCTGGTAGAATCGCTTACGAAGAGCTTTCTGGATTTACGATTTTGGAGGTTGGAGATCAAAAAAATAGTCTTGAGAAGCTTTGGCTGCGTGGGGGATATTCCTCAGATTGCTCAGTTTGTCTCATCAAATCGCCTGCGAAGGCTTTGGACCATGCTGGCACATGAGCAAGGACAATTGATTAATTTCTCCAAGTTTGGAGCAAGCTTGGATTTAAGTTCTCCAACGGTGAAATCCTATGTGGAAATATTGGAAGATTTATTGTTGATCAGATCCATTCGACCTTGGATGAGTAATGTAGGGAAGCGACTGGTGAAAAGTCCGAAAGTATATATCCGAGATTCTGGTTTGATCCATACATTGCTACAAATTACTACCCTAGATAATCTGCTCGCACATCCTGTAGCAGGCTTCAGTTGGGAAGGAATGGTGATCGAACAGCTGTTGTCGGTTTTACCAAAAAACGCAGATTTCGGTTTTTACCGGACTTCGGCAGGAGCAGAGCTAGACTTGGTTCTTCAGTTGGGAAGTCAGTTGTGGGCAGTTGAGATTAGACGAACGCTTAATCCAAAACTCTCCAAGGGTTTTTTGATTGCTGCGAAGGACGTGAAAGCCACCCATCGGTTTTTTGTCTATGCAGGAAAAGAGCAATTTCCAATGGGTGAAAATACCCTTGCAATAGGAGTGAGCGAATTAATGATAAAACTTCGGGAAGGCTTTTGAGGCCTTCCTCAGCTTTGATCGCTAGATGAGTCAATAATTCTATTTCATTGCCTATTTTTGTCCTGAACCAATTTCCGCCGATGACCCGAGCCGAGCTTTTCTCCCAAATCCAGCAAAAATCTTCCTTTCTCTGCGTTGGATTAGATCCTGATTTGGATAAGATTCCAGCTCATTTGCTTTCTGAGCCTGATCCTATTTTTAGCTTTTGTAAGGCAATTGTAGAGGCGACCTCAGATTTTACAGTAGCCTACAAGCCAAATATTGCTTTCTTTGAAGCGTTAGGCCCGAAGGGTTGGGAGAGCTTGCAGAAGGTTCTGGAGATCATTCCAAAAGATATTTTCACCATTGCTGATGCCAAGCGAGGAGATATCGGGAATACCTCCAAGCTGTATGCTAAGGCCTTTTTTGAAAGGATGAATTTTGATTCGATCACCGTAGCACCATACATGGGAGCAGATTCTGTATCGCCCTTTTTGGAGTTTGATGACAAATGGGTGATTCTCCTAGCTTTGACTTCAAATGTGGGATCAGCTGATTTTCAATTAATCTCCGACGCCACTGGCAAGCCACTCTACCAAGCTGTTTTGGAGAAAAGTCAACAATGGGGTTCTCCAGAAAACCTGATGTATGTGGTCGGTGCTACCCAAGGCGAATTGATTGGCGAAGTTCGGAAAATCGCTCCTGAACATTTCTTTTTGGTGCCGGGTGTAGGAGCACAAGGTGGAAGTCTTTCTGAAGTCGCGAAATACGGAATGAACTCGACCTGTGGGCTCTTGGTCAATTCGAGTCGGGGGATCATCTATGCTTCAAGTGGAAATGACTTTGCACTAGCTGCTCGAATAGAAGCTCAAAAGCTGCAGGAGGAGATGAAGGGCTTGCTGGAAAAGTACATTAAAAACAAAAACAAAACTTTAATTAATTGACAATCAATTTAATATAAATTTTTTTATAAAAATCTAGAATTAAATTTTGGACTTATACATATATACATGTATGTGTATATACATATATTAAAGCTACAATAAGTAGCCTATACAGGATGCTTTTTGACAAACTAAAATTTCATATTAAATAATCAGAACATAAAAAAAAATTGCTTACTTGGGTCCGTTTTAATGCTTTTCGGCTCTTCGGTTTTTTTAAACCAGAGTTTTGCTGAAGTACGTCATGGTTATGAAAGAGTTGAAGAAGAATGTTCTTTAGGCGGCTTTCAGATTAGATGTCGATGGAATGATGCTGCAAGCTGTAATATTTCAGAGCAGACTACTTGTGGTGATGAGGTTGAAGGAATTGGTTAATATTCGTTTACTCTAAGAAGGAATGCCTCAATTTGTCATTCCTTCTTTTGTTTAAAAAAAGGTTAGTTATGAAAAATTTTTATTGTTTTCTTTTTTTACTTGCTTGTTCATGTACTGAAAAAAGTAGTGAGAAAAATGATTTTTTAAGGGTAGCTCTGAATCTCGATGATTCGATTGAAAGAAATCTCTCAGAAAAATTTGAAGATATCAGATACGTGCTGCTTGATTACAGTGATTCGTCACCTTTGGTCAATCCATACATTATCAGATTTACAGCTGATAAAATTTTTGTGAGTGATCGTGTTTTAGAAAACATCTTGATTTTTGATAGTGAGGGAAATTACCTTGATGGATTATTCTCTACAGGTGAGGGCCCTGGAGAATTTATACAAATAGAAGATTTTCAACTCAGTGAGGATTTCATTTTCGTTCAGGATAACCGCCTAAGAAAGATCTTGAAATTTACATTAGAGGGCGAATTTATTGAGGAAAGAAAAAATTTAATTCCCTCATCCAATACTTTTTTGACTGATGAATTTGAGCTCCATTTTATGAATAATTTTTTACACAATAAGGGTTTTAATTTTATCAGAAAGGATAAGCAATCTCAAGATGAAGTTGAGTATTATGAAATTCCTAAAGAATTAGCGGGATTAAAAACAGCTTTAAAGAATGGATTTTTAAGAAACCCACAGAAGGATGAGATTTTATTGGGAATCCCCGATTCAAATAAAATCGCATTTTTCAATTCCAATGGCTTTTTATCAAGAGAATTAGAAATTGATTTAGGATCTGCGGGAATAGATAATGCGTTGAGATCAAAGCTCCTGAACGGAGATGTGAAGTATTCTTTTCTTAATGAGGCCAATTTGAGTCGTGGTTCTTCTGCATTTTATCCGTTTAGAAATGATTACTTCGCGTTTTTTCAAAGAGGAGGAAAAGAGTTTCATTATGTTTTTTTTGATGAAAACTTTAAAACTACTTTTCAAGCGAAGAAATTGAAAAATGATTTAGACGGAATGATTATTAACAATGTCCCATGGAGCCTTAAGGAAGATGAGCTGGTTTTTATGATTGATTCAAATAACTTTTTGAAAAATTATTTTTCAAAAGAGGATCAGTTAAAAAGTGATTTTCCTTCAAAAATGATTCATGAATTTGTGAGCGGGAATTCAGATAAATTAAAGACTGAAAAAACTGTTCTGGTTTTCTTGAAAGTCAGGTAATGGGTTATCGGGCCTTGAAAATTCATTAAAAAAAATTTCGTTAGAAATAGTTTTCTTTGTGGTAAATGGTTTAAACCAAAATCCTAAAAGCCGATTAAGGTCTTCCATTTCGATTTTAGCAACTTTTCTGGCTCCTAATTCTTTAATTCCCTCAATTATTTTGTCAATTATAAGAGAGTCACTAAAAAACCTATCGTTTACAAATAGTAAAGTTTTATAATCTCCTTTTCTATTTGAAACAAAAAGATTTTGATCATAAGTTAGATTTTGCGGGGGCTTATGATTTTTTGCAAAAAATTATTATTTTCCATAAACTTTTAGCCTATAACTGCTTATGGTGTTTAGAGAAGATTTTTTACAACTCGTCTGGAAGTATCAATACTTCGACAAAAAGGACCTTCTAGGTACAAATGGGGAGACCATTCAGATCATTCAGGTGGGATTTCATAATCTCAGTGAAGGTCCTGATTTCAGAGATTCGGCAGTCGAAATCGATGGAATCACCTTTCATGGCCATTTGGAGGTGCATCGATTGGCTTCTGACTGGAATCAGCATGCACATGTAGGTGATCCTGCTTACAATTCAGTAGTGCTGCATGTGGTGTGGGAAAACGATCAGGTGGTCTATCGAAATGATGGTACGCCAATGCCTACGTTAGAATTAAAGGGAAAGATTTACCTTGAAATTTGGAGGAATTATGAACAAATGTTGGATTATAAAGCTGAATTACCCTGTGCTCATGGGGTGAAAGATGTCCCGGAAATTATTCGGTTTTCTACCTTGGA
>JBDNIP010000590.1:0-3709 GCA_041688245.1 Algoriphagus sp. | reverse complement strand
TTGTTAGCCATGTTGATGGATTTTATTCCAGAGTCTATTGCCTTAGGGGCAACATTTGCAATAGAACCAAACCTAGCAATTTTACTAGCGGTTTTTATAGGTCTTCAAAATTTACCCGAGGCTTTTAATGCTTATAGAGATTTAGTACTAAGTGGTTTTACAGAAAAAAAGACCCTTATAATATTTTTCTTTTTAAGTTTTTTCGGAATTGGGGGTGCTCTAATTGGACATTATTTTTTGACTGATTTTCCAGTAATTACTGCTCACCTTATGACGTTTTCTAGTGGAGGTATATTGTATTTATTGATAAATGATATAATACCCGAGAGTAAATTAGAAAATAATTATCTCACATCACTTGGCGCAACTCTTGGTTTTTTAGTAGGAATCGTAGGCGAAAAGATCATTTAAAAATAATGAATGAATGACTTCTTTATTACACATAGAGTCTATACGTTTTGTTATTCGGGTTTAGCGCACCTATTTTTTGCCCAAGTTATTTGATTTCTTTTTTTGTAAGAAAAATATCTTTGCCAAAGCTAAATAAAATTGAAAAATGAAATGACAACACTGTATATGAAATCATAGCACCCTTCGGGATGCTTCGCTTCATATACTAACCGTTATAGACAATAGACCAAAACTTGAAAAGAAGAAATTATGGATACGCACGCTGACAAAACAGAAGAAAATAAAAGCCAATCGGTTTCTGCCCCTGATTCTCAAATTCAGAGCGGTGAAAAGTCTACTTTTCAATTTGTGGATAATAGACCTGAGGCGGTTGCGCAACGAAAACTACAAGAGATGGCGAATAATAGTCGGCAAGTTTCACAACTTATGGCTTTTCAGGAGATGGCTAACAATAGCCCACAAGTTAAACAAGCGGCTCAATTGCAGGTAATGGCTAATAATTATTCTGCCCAACATCAGCAGCCCATACAACGAAAGGAAAATAACACTGGTTTACCTGATAATTTAAAAACAGGTATGGAAAACTTATCTGGAATATCATTAGATGATATAAAAGTGCATCGCAACTCTGATAAACCAGCCCAGCTACAAGCACATGCTTATGCACAAGGGACGGATATTCATTTAGGAGCAGGACAAGAGAAACACCTGCCTCATGAAGCTTGGCATGTTGTGCAGCAAAAGCAAGGAAGGGTAAAACCTACTATGCAAATGAAGGGTAAAGTAAATGTGAATGATGATGCGGGATTGGAGAAAGAGGCGGATGTGATGGGAGCGAAGGCGTTGTCGCTGGCTCCGACGTCTACGGAAGACAGCTCTTTGCTTATAAAAGAAAGGACTATACAAAATTCATTAGTACAACGCCGTGCTTTTATCGGAGAAAGCTACAAGGCAGCCGATGCTCAGCAAGGCAACGATGAGCAGGCTAGATTAATTAACGATGTACATTCAAGACGATTTAAAAATCAGGGGGAGTTCGAAGGATTTGCTAAGGGAGAAAGACTGGGAGTTGCCGGGGAACTTGAAGACGGGACTTGGATTAGAGTAGATCAGTTCACTATACTCGGGGAAGATCATGGTGCACGAAAGGCTCCGGAAATCATTAGGGCGCTGGGCACAAACCGTTTCAGATATGAAGGATTTGTACATGTTTCAAATACGCGAAAAAGTAAGGATGAAAGACTCAATACACACCTCGAAGAACGCGATACAGAACGCAATGAGTTATTTGGCCTTGGTAATGAGCAAGAAGGCCAAACACATGAAGCAGAACACGTCCTTCCCAAATATGCTCGGATCATTCCTGACCTGAAATCAGTTGCAAATGACCAAAAGACAGGACAAGGATCCAATTATGTTGCTGCTAATACCGATTTTGCAGGAGGATATGGAATGGCTAAGACACTTATCAAAGGTTTTCTCGACGCATTAATCTACGCAAAATCCTATGAGAATAAATTCTTGAGTCACACGCTTAAGACATTTTATAAAGAGTATAAAGTGGATATTGATGCATCTATTCTCGGATTATCTGCCATCGGAAACCTAATGCCCGATCTAGCACGTATTCCGGCGGTAAGCAATGATGTGACTTTCAATGCAATGAAAGAAGCATATAAGGTTGCTGCAATGAAAAAGGAAGGTATGAATGATAAAAAGCTAAATGCTTTTAAAGGAACCCTGACACCAGGAGTTAAAGAACAAGGAATAACACCTGAAGCTAATGAGATGGACTATTTGCGTGATCACTCCTTACTGGAAACGATAAATAAGGCTAAAAGCAAAGATCTCTTATTCATAATGGGAGATGCACACCGAGAAAAACTACAAAATAAGGTAGGGTCTATTCCTATTATGAGAGATGCGACCTTTATTGAAGGAGAAAAGAAAAAGAATAAGCAGGCGAAATATAAAAAGACACGAGATGTGGAAGGATTAGAAGAGCAAGCGAAGAATCTTGCCGAAAGACTACTTAGGCCATACAAAAGTAGGTCCTTTAAACATGGAGATAAAGTCAGCTTAGAAAGTCTGAAAAATCGCGGTGCTGCGTGGGAGATTGGCGGCATACATTATCATGAAGCTGCAGAAGTAGTTATTGACTATGAATCTTTGGATCTTAAGGTTTGGCTGGTTCCTCCCACGGTAAAAGAACCGCTGGTGGTGTTGTCAAGTAAAATATACGTATCACCCAAACCTAAAACTCCATAAAAAAATAATTTTTTCATTTCGATTAACGCTGCCTTAGTTTTTTAGGTTCTTTGATAATTTCTGTAAAAGTGATCAGGTGACTTGAAGTCACCTGATCACTAGCTCACTATTTTCAATACTTTCAAAGTCTTATTTATACATAAACTATCAATGTGCCATTTTTAATTTTAAAAAAAAGCCTTCAACTCACGTCAAAGGCTTTTTTTAATATATCAAAAGGCAAAGGCAGTACTACTTGCCCTACATTATTACATTTTACTAACCACAATCTTCACATTCACCTCATCAATCAAGTCCACACTTTCTCCATCAACAACCGTACTCAAAACCAAGCTTTCCCCCAAAACTTCCGCCTTGATATAATCGCCAAACTGCTCAACGGCTGACTGAATCGCTTCGTGATTTTCGATGGTGATATTGATTTTGTCCATAACATCAAAACCGCTGTCTTTTCGTAAATTTTGAGTACGATTCACGATTTCTCTTGCCATTCCTTCAGCTTTCAATTCGTCCGAAATATGAATATTTAAGGCAACCGTCAAATCTTTATCGTTCGCAACCAACCTTCCAAATCCTCAGAAGTAATCACAAAATCTTCCATTTGTAACTCGAAAGTTTCGCTACCAATCACTAAATCGAACTTTCCATCGGCTTCCAAATTGGCAATATCGTCTTGATTCATTGCATCAATCAAGGCTTTTCCTGCCTTCATATTTTTGCCCAAACGTATCCACCCGAGCAACTGCGTCTATATTTAAGCTATTTTTTTACTAGGGACAGTTTATAATTTTTGGGCATGAGCTCTTGTATTTTCTGGATGTTTGTATCCAAGATGTGATCGAAGACGTATTTGAGCCATTGCTGCGGGTTGGCTTCTTCTTTTTTACACTACCTGTCCCGAGTATCGGGATGGCAAAAAAGGAGTAGCTCATTGCTGCGCGCTGTGCAGCAGGGTGTGATCCTGCAAACAGGTAGTTTTTGCGTCCCAGTGCTACGGGTCTGATTACATTCTCGATCTTATTGTTGTCGA
>JBDNIP010000077.1:0-3822 GCA_041688245.1 Algoriphagus sp. | reverse complement strand
TCACGGCAAAGTCAGCCTTGATCTTTTCTCCCAAAGCCAGGATTGCGGCTTCATCCTTTTCATGAATCAACCCACGACGATCCACCGGGAAATTGATCAGCATGGAACTGTTTCTTCCAATACTATTGTAAAAAATCTCAAGTAGCTGCGGCAAAGTCTTCACTTTGTGATCTTCATAGGCATGGTAATACCAACCTGGGCGGATGCTCACATCTGATTCCGCAGGCAGCCAATGCGTTCCATTTTCCTGACCGGCTGCCCATTTTTCGGAGTATTCCGGCATACCCGCATAGACAGAATCCCGCATCAAGTTTGACCAAGTAGTCTCGTATGCGAAGCCATGCTCATTTCCAACCCAGCGCACATCTGGACCGGCATCACTAAACATCATAGCCCCAGGCTGAAGTTTCCGGACCAGCTCGTGGGTTGTTGGCCAATCGTAATAGCTGAATTTATCTACAGTTCGGGTTTCATTTGCACCACCGTACCACCCGTCACCACCGTTTGCTCCGTCAAACCAGACTTCGAAGATCTCTCCATAATTAGTCAGGAGCTCGGTCAATTGATTTCGCATATACCTAATGTACTCTGGCTTGCCGTAGTCGGGATGATTACGATCCCAAGGAGAATAATAGATTCCGAATTTCAAGCCATACTCAGCACAGGCATCTGCCAGTTCCCTTATCAAATCACCTTTCCCATCTTTCCAAGAGCTATTCTTCACCGAATGCTCGGTATAGGCCGATGGCCAAAGTACAAAACCATCATGATGCTTGGCGGTGATGATCAGCCCTTTCATCCCTGCTTCCGAGGCAATTCTTGTCCACTGACGCACATCCAATTCGGTTGGGTTAAACTGTTCAGGCTTTTCATCCCCGAAGCCCCATTCCCGATCAGAAAAAGTATTCATATTGAAATGGACAAAGCCATAATATTCCAATTCCTGCCAGGCAATCTGTCGAGCATCGGGAATAGGTAAGATCGGAGTGGGTGGCGGGGCTTTTTCCTGACAAAAAGAGAGAAGAAGTAAGAGAATTGGCCAGATTGATTTTTTCATGGAGTTTTATTTCTAAAAAGATTCCCTCAAGTTAAAAAAACTACCGCAGCTAGCTATCGAAAAACCAAGCATTCAGCATCTCGAAAAATAATTGAAAAAAATATTCAAAAACAGTTGGAAAATACGGGGGGGGAGACAGTATGTTTAGAAAGTAGTTTGTTTCAGGTGCCTGTCATAGACTTACTCACTTCAAGGTCTTCGGGTCCCACCTTGATATTGAGGATCAAAAGCGGATCAATTCTTAAATTTATAATATTATGAAGAAGTTAATTTTATTGAGTTTTGCGTTGGTTTTTTCTGTGAGTTCCACTTTTGCTTATAGAAGTATAATCGAAGTTAGATTGAATGGACAGACTATTATCAGTTTTTGCGATGGAGATGGTGGAAATTGTTTACCTACGGTTGAAGTTCGACCTGAGCAAATAGCTCAAAGTGCCGAAAGTAATGAATTGGTTGTCTAACAATTTGAAAAAATTTAATTTTAAAGTGGGGAATCTTTGTTTATAGATTAAAACTAAAAGCAAGGGTTCCTTTTTCATATCTGCATAGTAAACTAACAATAATGAAAAAGATATTGATTCTTTTGTTTTTAGCCCAAATAAGTTGCGTAAAAAAGGGAGAAAATTATAGTGAATTGCAAATGATCTCTAAAGGAGTCATTGAATTCCCAATTGATGAAAAATCTTCTTCAGCATGGTTTATGGTTGAAGTTGTTGAAGTCAATAATCAAGAATTTTTTGTCTATCATGACAACCTCAGGAACGATCCAAGAAATCTTCATTTCGTTAATATATCAGACTCAAGTAAATCTTTCAAGGTTTCCCTAGAAATTGATGGGCCCAATGGTATTGGGCATTTGGACGGTTTCCACGTCAGAAATTTAGACAGTATCTTTATTCTTAATAGATATTCTTACGAACTAAATTTAGTCGATACCTCTGGTAAAGTAAAGGATCAATTTAGACTAAGGTCAGACAATTCTAATCTTCCTGCTATGGAGTCTGCCTTACCATTTGTATGGACTTACGCCCCAATCATAGATTTGGGAAAAAAATTATTGATACCAAGTTATCCTGATATAGACCCATTTAAGAATGGATATCAGCAAGAAAATCTTGCAATTATATTGGATCTAGACACGAAAAAAATTGACTATAAGTTTGGTTTTTCTGATAAATATATTGGATCTGGTTTTTGGGGTGTGCTCTTAGAAAAACCCTCCTATTCCGTTAACTATCACGATTCTGTGATTGTCCAATCCTTCCCTATAGAAGATAAAATTATGGTCTATGATTTTAATTTTAAATTGATAGCCACCCCTTCAGTGTTTAAGGAAAATTATGAAGGCAAAAATCATTCACTCCCTGAGTTTATATTAGAAAGAAAGATTTTTTATACCCATATCTATTCTAATCCGAAAAATAAAGCAGTCCTATACGATCCTTATAGGAATTTATACTATAGAACTTTTTCAGAGTCTCATACACCTGATGCAATAAATGAGATATTAGATTCTCCAAACAGATCATTAAAACAAAATGAAAAGCCTAACTTAAAAATCATGGTCTTTGACTCTAATTTTAATGAAGTGGGGGTAGTCAATTTAGATAAAAAGAAGTACTGGATTGATCATATTCGAATAGTAAAAGAAGGTATTCTTATTCAAGTTCAAACTGATAATGAAGACAAAAATGTATTTGAGATTTTTGAAGTCAAGCTGTAATCTTTTTATTTTAGCAGGAATATTATTAATATATTCTTTCGAAGAATCAATGCCAAAAAAGCCCCAATACGCAGCTATTGCTTCACAAAATGCATTTGTGGTAAGTCTTTCAGAATGGGATAGTTTAGAGTTATTGGTCCCTCAAATAGGCTGCAACAGCTGTATTAATCTCCTGATTGATAACTACAAGGAAAATGGGATCAAAACCAAACTGTTAATGTTCAGAGTGAGTCGAGAAAAGGATCTCACCTCTGTTACCAAACAATACCACCCATAGGAAAAGTCCAGAAGGTCAGTTATTGTCATAAAGCAAATTCAGAAAAGGGCCTGAACCGCAGCCAAAAAAACTTAAGTTTTTTAATCAAAAATATATTTGTCAAAATTATCGGTAAAGTTGCCATATCGCATACCTTAATTTTTTGGTTCTACCACGAATTTAATGGGGAAATCAGGAGTTAGGTATTGTTCCAATTTAGTTGATTCTCCTAGAGCTCACTAAATCAGCCAATGCATAGTTTTAGTAAAACGCACATTTTCTATATTAAGTCACTTTATTTATATGTTCCACTAACTTAAGGGTAGAACCAATTTTTTAAGCTAACAAAGATACTTTCAACTCACCGATGTCGTCTGCAAATACAATTAGTCTTTTTTAGCAGGCCACATACTACAATATAATACACTGCATCAGCTCAAAACCCTTCATCACGAAAACTTCGCTATAATTGTATGTGTTACCAAATCGGAGAATCAAAAGACAACTCAACTTTTCCCTGAGATGAGGAGAAAAAAATGGAAAGAAGTAACATACAGCAATACTGTAAAAATTTTTAGGCTTTTATCCCAAATTAACTCGAAATGAAAATTACAGCATGAAAAGCTGTTTGGATCACTAAAAAGAAATATTATTTGGTGATTATGAAGATAGGTGATAGTTTAATCCCCAAAATTTATTGTGACAATTGATTGTATTTTCAGTTTTTATTTTTAAATAGAAATACAGTGGATATAAATCTTTTCTAAAATATTCCTTATGAATTTT
>JBDNIP010000589.1:0-1935 GCA_041688245.1 Algoriphagus sp. | reverse complement strand
GCTTTCCAGCCAGTGACGATTGCTAGGTTCCTGATCGGGTCTGCTGATGGTTGCGTAGTTTTGGTAAGCCACCCAGGCGCTATTGCCTTCTATTTTGGTCGAAATAAACTCAAAACGATTGGTTCGGACTGGGATTGGCGTGTTTGATTTTGCCTTTTTGAAATAATTCCGGATGAATTCAATGTCCCAAATCTCGCCTTGCTCCAAGAGTAGGAAATCTTCGGTGTAGTATTCGAGAATCAAGTCTTCGTTGAAAGCCGAAAAAAGTGAATCAAAGGAATCCTGAATCAGATTTTGGACCATAATTTCATCTGAAAGAATGGGGCCCTTATCCGTTTTCAATTCCTTTTCCAAAAAGTCTACAATCAATTTGCCAAGTTCGATGCTGCCCTGCTCCGTATAGTGCACATCGGAGATTCCTTTACCATAAGATTGATGGATGGTTTTCGAGGCTTCGTAGATATCATTTACCGGTATTTGATGCTTTGCCATGACCTTCTTTGCAACTGCATTGTACTTTTCAGGATCAGCGGCATATCGGCCTGCTTCCTCTTCTGGCACATAAGATGTTGTCACAAAAATCAATTTGGCATCAGTCAATTTTTCGATCTGGGTGACTAGGAGATCTAGATTAGTAGCATATTCTTCTACCGTAAATGTTACTTTCCCATTGACGTTATCCCGATTTCCTTGATTATCAACATTGGGATTTCGGTAGGCAAGATCCCACAAACCCCAATTTATCTGGATCAAATCCCAATCTTCATCTCCAACCCATTCTTTAACTTTTTCAAGACCAGTTCCGCTGTGCTGTGCATTCCCAAGATTATGTGTCACCAAAGCTTTGCCCTGAAAATACTTCCATACATAAGGTGTGTATCCAATAGAAATGGAATCACCAATAATTAGGATTTTTTGCTGCGGGCTGCCAAAAGCCTAAAATACAATCAGCAAAAAGATCAGACTTATGGAAAGGGCTCGTTTTATCGGGATGAGTTATTAAGAATTTTAATGCTGAATTTTAGGAATTAAAAAATTGAAAATCGAGGTTTTAATAGAGGAAAACAAAATTTATTCTCATAAAATATCTCTCAAATATTTTATGAGAATATAGGGTTTGATTGAATAATATTAGTTTATCATGTTTGCCTACTTCTTTAATATTGTATAAGAAAATAAAAAATTCCATTTAAATAAAAAAATAACCAATTATATAATAAAATAACCTTTCATAAATTTACTATAAATTAAACACTTTATTCTTGTTTTCTAAAAAATTAAATTTATCCTTTATGTAAATTATAGGTATAACTTACTTGAATATTCAGGTTTTCTTAAACAAACTACTTTAGTTATCAAAAAAATTATGTTAGGGCTAGTAATTCTAGCCTCCTTCGGCCTGTATGTCAGTCCGACGTTTGGTCAGGCAACTCTTCCTGAACCAAGTGAGTGTATGACATTCAATTTTAAGAGAGTTGGGCCTGATGCAACCCCTTGCCAAGGAGAAGGGTTTGATTGTCCTATTACGATTTGCTGGCCTATCTAAACAAAGATATGTATGTCGTATTCTGGTACTCACTGACTCGAGAGATTTAGTGAGTATTTTTTTAAAAGTAAAAATATAAATTAATGCTAATGAAACTCTTGCTTAACGTTATTTGCTTATTTATTTTTTTAGGCTGTAGTAAAAGTGATAGAAATGAATTTTCATCTATGGAATCTGGGCATTTAGAACTTGTGAAGAAAATAAAATTACCTCTTGATGAATATTCTAATTATGAGTTTCTTAATGTCAGAGCAATTGACGACACGCTGGTCGTTCTAAATACCGCTAATTATTCATTAGATTTTTACGACTTAGCCAATGAGATTTTATTAAAAAGAATAGCTATTCAATCTATTGGTCCTGAAAGTGTGCCAAGACTTTATTCTTTT
>JBDNIP010000588.1:0-1443 GCA_041688245.1 Algoriphagus sp. | reverse complement strand
TAGTGTCATCCGAGTAAATTTTTGATTGATCAAATCAGTGTGTTTTCAGGCTAATTAGGGCGATTTTTCCATTTTTTGTAAAACACCCCCCTGCTCAATTTTGAAAATATCCAATTGTATTATTTCTAGATTTCTTTCTTCCGAGTTGAGATGGTTCATTTTTAGGATCGTCTCAAAACAGATGTAAGAAATTAAATTGGCTTTGGCCATTGAAACCAAGGTGGTAAACTGTTCTGCCTCTTTGATTCTTTTATGGATGACGCTGAAGATCAAATTGGCGATCAGCACTATCCAAACCTGCGTTTTGATGCCCTCTGGGCTGTCCGAGAAAAAGTAGCCCAGCTCAAAGTTCTGTTTGATTTTCTTGAAAAAGGGCTCAATTTCCCAGCGGTTCTTGTAGAGCAGTACGATAGTTTGGGATTGAAACTCAAACAGATTGCTCACAAAGCGGAATAGCTTACCTGTCAAGGGATCTTTGTAAGTGACTAAACGAGCTTTTAGTGGCTTTCCGTCAGACTTCATGGTAACGAGCTGGTCTAAAATTGTGCCTGCGTAGAGGAAACTATGGGCATCTTGGCGGAGCTCGCTGATTACCTCATACTTCGCGTTTTCGTTGAGTCGGGTAACATAGAATGATCCTTGGTCTGTCCATTTTTTATAAATCGCATAGTTAACATAGCCTTTGTCAAAGCCATAAATGCTGCCTTTCTCAGGGTTGAGCTGTCCGAGGAAATCTTTGTCATTGGTACTCGCGGCGGTTAGCCAGACTAGTTCGGGGACCATATTATCAAGGGGAAGGACTGCATGTGCCTTTAATCCGCCTTTCTTCTTGCCAGAGATTGGGTTACGCCCTGCCCCTTTGAATACATCTGTGAATAGACTTAAGGTGGTAGAGTCCACCAGCTTTATCTGATCAACATTGGCCTCTTTATTAATAGGTAAACTCAGATACCCTCCTGAAATCTCCTTTTGGTAATGTGCTAAGAGCAAGTAATATATATAGCCAAACACTTCGTTGGGACGCTTGCAGTTGGCATCGGACAGCGTACTGCTGGCGGGGAGTTTATAGATACCCAAGTAGGTAAGCTTCCGTTCCAGAAATAGTAAACACTTGCAGAGACTATTGAGTGAATTAGTTTTGGAAATCACTCCGTAAAGCATGAAAACAAGCTGTTTCCATGTAGTCATGGTCTTATAATAGTGATCTGATTTAAAAGTTTCAGTTGCTTGATTCACCAACTCGCGAGGAATAAAAGAAAGCAATTGGCAGATAATCGGCTGTCCAGATAATTTTGTAAGTTCCATCGGGCTTTTTGTTGTGTGGTAACTACAAATTGCACCAAAAGGCGGAAACTACCAAATAGGTGTTCCGCCTTTATCATTTTGTACTATTCTAAGAACCCTGAATTTAGCAGATGGGATTTTACTCGGATGCCACTAATT
>JBDNIP010000587.1:0-5002 GCA_041688245.1 Algoriphagus sp. | reverse complement strand
CTTTGAGTTTCAATGGGGTATCTATGATGCTGGAACCCACAATTGCGCCGGTCTTTACGATTAGTTTATACTTTTCCAGTTGTTTGTTCATCACCTTGAACAGCTTTTCATACATCCCCTTTTTGGTGAGCTCAGTCCTGAAACGGCTAATTACGCTGTGGTCAGGAACGGGATTATCCAAGCTGATGCCCACAAAACGGCTAAAAGAAATACTATCATTTACCCGATCTTCGACCTCATAGTCGCTTAGACCGTATCAGGTTTGCAGAAGCATCATCTTAAAAAGAACGATTCCTTCATAGGATGGGCGGCCTAGGGCACTTTCACCTTTTTGATACTGTTTGTTGATGCTGTTGGAAACCGGGCGCCAATTGGTTGAATGATCTGATTAAAAAATTCCTGTTTGATTTTTGGCTTTTCAACCATGTATTCCGGAAATACTGGTTTCTGATCATTTTTTATATACTGAAATACGAAAAAGACTAATAAAAAATAACCATAAAACTTGTTTATCAATTAATTATGATGGTTTGCTCCCTGCAACGGTCTCAGACTCTAAATACCAAGAATCCCCTCATACTCTTTTTAGGGATATCGTGATCAATCAAGAAAGGATATTAAAAACACTAAATAAGTGATGAATAATTGATACTATTTTCACCGTTTAAGTGTAGTCCGAATTAGTCTCATTCTAGTTTCCAACCACGCTCGATTATCAGTTTGAACTGTAATGCCATCAAAATATTACAATATATTCTTACAATTTACAGGTTGATTAAAAAATTTGGGTGTAGTTGGAAACTACACCCAACGCTATCGGAGATTTTTGATACAGTCAGCTACTGATCAATAGAACCCAGAACTCTTTTCATAAAAATATTACCAGCTTCTTTCTCTGTTTTTCCTTCTTTAATCATCTGAGCAACTTCCAGACCCCCATATAAATTAGAAAGTAATTCTCCAATTACATCTATCTCATCGTCTTTTACAGCACTACTTTCAGTGAGATATTCAAGTACCGTAATGGCTTCTTTTACATAGTCTTCATCGTTTTCAGCAATAAAACTATTGATGTGCTTAATTAATGGTAACCTCATCGATTAGTTCTTTTAAGTTTTCGACTTTATTCGTTTGAATTTGCTTTACCAATTTTCCATCCTTGAACGCAGCAAAAGTTGGAAGATTACTTACGTCAGCTAATTTTCTCGACTCAGGAAACTTTTCCGCATCCACGATTACGAAAGTTGCATTTTCAGTATCAGCCGCAAATTTTTTGAATTTTGGTTTCATTACACGACAATTTCCACACCATCCAGCTGTATACTGAACGATTACAGTTCCTCCTTCACTTACAGTTTGCGCTAGTGAGTCGTCTGTTAATTCTTTTAACATAATAGTATTTCATTAAAATGATTTAGAAAAAAAATTAAAGGAAGAGCAAAGAAATTTGTGATTTGATAAAATTTTCTTGTCACTATTTGCTCTTCCTTTTTCTTTGGAATTTGAAATTTAGGCTAATTATTAATTACTGCTTAAATATTCAGCGACTCCATCCCTGTCAGCTTTCATTGATTCTTTTCCTTCTTCCCAGTTTGCAGGACAAACTTCTCCATGTTTCTGAAAATGAGAAAAAGCATCAATCAAACGTAAATATTCCTTTACATTTCTACCCAATGGCATATGGTTGATTCCTTCATGGAATACAGTACCTGTCTCATCGATCAGGTAAGTAGCTCTATAGGTAACAAAATCACCTGTAATGATATCGACATTGAATTCGTCATTGTGTTCAACTGATGATACATCTAAAATATCTAAAATCGAAGACAAGTTTCTGTTACTATCTGCCACTAAAGGATAAGATATGCCTTCAATGCCACCATTATCTTTTGCAGTATTTAACCACGCAAAATGGACTTCAGCAGTATCGCATGATGCCCCAATTACAATTGTATTTCTCTTTTCAAATTCTGGCAATTCTGCTTGAAAAGCATGCAATTCTGTTGGGCATACGAAAGTGAAGTCTTTTGGATACCAGAATAACAAAACCTTCTTCTGATTTTTTGTTGCTTCGTGGAAAATATTGATGATTTTGTTATCACCCATTTCATCCATGATGGTAACGTTTAAGCTTGGAAATTTTTTTCCTACAAAAGGCATAGCTATAAATTTAAAGTTTTTTCTGAAACAGTTGAGTAAGCCCATTGTTTAATAAAAATTTGATCAACTAATCTATAATTCCCCTAGATACGATCAAGCCTTGTTGTATTTACGCCTAAACCTGAATTCTCATTTTTTGAAATGACTATTTAACATAAAGGTGCATACCCAGACTGGGAATAGAATGTTTGTTTAAGTCCCTGACTGGGAGTAGAACGTTTGCCTAAGTGTAATCCGTACAGTAGTCGGATGAAACTACACTTTAGTATTCTCGAGACGCAGTGAAGCAGTCAGAAATAATTTACTTTTTAAAAGTTCAAGCCCATCAGGATTGCTATTTCCATCTTCATTCTTAAGCTTGCCTCGATAGTCATCGAAGTTGCTGTATACTGCGCTGCGGCATACAGATCTTCATGATTTGACTACTTCATAGTCATAGAATTAAATGGAGGAATTTATGAAATCAATCAAACAAGTGATTTTAAAGTACCTGCTCGCCGTGTCAAGGATCAAACCCTGAATAACTTGTCCGCCGCGGCGGAGCTATGGGAAAAATCATTGTGAATTACCAGCCACCACCGCTAAGCGTGTTGAACAAATTCGAAGGGAATTATTTCCCTTTACTTCCGATCATAAGTATGTATAGGACCGTCACATTCGCCCCAGGTATTTCTGAGTTGTTTGTTAACGTTGTAGACCATTATTTCTTTTTTATTTCCATAGCAGCTTCCTGCAATTTGATCTCCGTTGGTAAAGCTTAGATTCAGGTAAAATTTGATGTCAGAACCGGAAGTTGACTCTGACTGTTCAATGGAATAGATGCCTGATGCCTGGAAACTTCCATCTTCGTTCTGCTGAGTTTTGGTGAACTTTCCATCACGTCGAAACAGGTAAGTTTGTCTGTAATACAGATCCGCTCCTTCTACTTTTTCTCCAGTCCAAGCATTGACAGATGAGACTAATTCCCAGTCTCCCGAGATCAAATTTTCAGGATCATTTTTCTCCGAACAGGCAGTAAGGGCGAAAAGTATAATCAGTGGTAAAAGTAAATTTTTCATGTCGTTTCAATTGATTAAAACTAAGTACGGAAAAATATTTTTTTTGTAACAAAAGAAGAAGCTTTTATTATCTCTACTGGTGCTAGAATCCTAGTCCTTTTCTGATTCAAATAACTGTATCGATAGTTCTATCAAAAAAAATCTTTAATTCTGTGGAAGGAAAATTCATCCCAAATTGAGCTTTGGAATAAGTTGCTTAAATGCCTGCGAGCCTACCGTATAATAATTGATCGAATGATGCAAAACTATTTTTGTGAGCTCCCCAGAGAATAATCTTGTCCATTTTTTTATTGACCCATTATTGCTTCAATCTTTTCATTTTGGTATCATTGAGAGCAAAAATATTAAACATAAGAAAAAAAATTATAGTGTGAATCGATCAAAAAGAGAATTAGGCAAAATCTGGGATCTGAACAGAGGCGGTAGACAGAAGTGGTTGGGTTACCCATTTCTACATAAGGCTTTCAAAAAGAATCACGGTTATCTATTCGATCTAAAAAATCCTATTACACATAATCAACGAATAGTACATAAGATGATTATCGACCGGAATCCTTTGATGGTTATTACCGCTGACAGAGTGAAAGTCAGGGATTATGTTTTGAAAATATTGGGACCGGAGGAGGGAAGAAAAATTCTGATACCACTCTATTTCATCAGTAAAACGGGTCAGGATATTCCGCATCAGTCCTGGGACTTTGAGTTTTTTATGAAAGCTAATCACTCTTCGGGAGATAATATGCTGATACAGCCCGGTGAAGATCCTGAGAAATTGAAGACTTTATGTAAGAAGTGGTTACGGACTTCCTATGGTCAGCCTTTTCATGAATGGGCCTATAGAGATATTCCAAGACGAATTACATGCGAGAAAGTCTTAAGAGATGGAAATGGATTAATCCCTATGGATTTAAAGTTTTACTGCTTTCATGGAAGGGTGAAAATGATTTATTTTTGGAAAGATAGATTTGGAGATCAGACCAGTCTCATTTTGGATGAAAACTTGAAGGAAATTCCGGGATCTCAAATGTTGGGAGGTAAAAAGATGGATACGGTTCCCGTCTTTTCAAATTTTGAGAAAATGATAGAAATCAGTGAGCGGCTTTCTAAGGCTTTAGATTTTTGCAGGGTGGACTTATATGATGTTGATGGAAATATTTACTTTGGAGAAATAACACATTATTCAGCAGCTGGGACACATCGATTTGATGATTTTGATACTGACCTTGCCTATGGAGAAATGTGGAAAGAGGAAAACAAGAATCAGAATTTTTTTCAGATCTACGACGAAATAAAATCTCGTTCAGAGAATAGAGTAATTTGAATGTTCGACTCAAATTATTCCTAGCTTTTGCCGCAAAGAGCCGCTTTTTACTAAAGCGTCGTTGACCTGTTCTTCCATTTATCCTAATCCCACTTTAAATAGTTAATGGAACTTGGACTTCTCTTTGTTTAGACGATAAACCAATTCTCGACCGGCATCATTTCGGTCAAAACCCGGAATTTTATCAAATTCATTCTGCGTACCAAAAGAGCCTCTGGCGCTTTTCGCAATCCTCATTTTTTACATTGACTTATCACCTCCCAAAACGCCGATTACTGTCGATTTTCTTAACCATGGATAATCGGGTAGGAAGCGGCTTTCGCCGCTGTCCCCCAATGTCATTAAGTTAAGACGATATTTGATAATTCCAGTTGGAAAATTCCTGAAATAATTTAAAAAAAAGGGCTAACTGACCTTGGTTATTGAATATCCAGTCCTTATTGATCCACATCTTTTTGATTGG
>JBDNIP010000586.1:0-1389 GCA_041688245.1 Algoriphagus sp. | reverse complement strand
TCGATACAGTAGATCATATGCTGACGGTTCGGTCGATCAAGTTGAATTGCGATGGCGCGCTTGGTCCAAGAGGAGCTTGGCTGCTGGAAGATTACTATGACCGTCCAGGTCACCGAGGTCATGAGACGCTGCCGATGTCAATAGTGACAGAGGTGTCAGAGCGAGCCTTGCCTTTGGGCTTTCAGGTCTGCTCCCATGCAATAGGCGACCGAGCCAATCAGGAAATCTTAGATCGTTATGAAGCAGCTTTTGCTAAGAATCCTAACGCTGAAGATCATCGATTCCGCATCGAGCATGCCCAGCATATCCATCCGGATGATATTCCAAGATTTGGTGAGATGGGTGTGATTGCCGCCATGCAAGCGATTCACTTGAGTTCGGATCGCCCTTGGGCCATTGACCGCTTGGGAGAAAAGCGAATTATCGACGGAGCTTATGTTTGGCAAAAATTGATGAAAACCGGCGCTGTAGTCACTAACGGAACCGATGCTCCAGTGGAGCCAGTAGATCCGATTCCATCTTTCTACGCTTCCGTGACGCGCAAAACTTTGGAAGGATTACCGGAAGGTGGCTATGAAGGAGATCAGAAAATGAGTCGACCAGAGGCTTTGAAATCCTATACATTGGATGGAGCTTTTGCTGAGTTTGAGGAAGATTTTAAAGGCTCGATCGAAGTGGGAAAGGCTGCTGATTTCACCATTTTCGACAAAGACATCATGGAAGTAGCTGAGGAAGAAATTTTGAAAAGCAAAGTGATGATGACAGTGATGGGTGGGAAAGTGGTTTTTAGCTTAAAGTAGAAGGTAAAAAGTCAAGATTATAAATTCTGAAGGCTAAAAAATTTAGCTAGACCTGCCAAGTGTAAAACTTGGTAGGTTTTTTTGTGTCGCTCCTGTGGAGCTTCATGAGAATTATTGCATTGTTGTTTCTACAAAGATGTCGCTCCTAGGGAGCTCAGAAATTTAAGAACATTCGGGTTTTAGAAGATATTGCTCATAGAACGCTCATGGAATACTGTAAATTTGCTCTAAATAGGCCCAGCGGGCCGACATCTTTGTAGCTCTACGATCAACCAAAATATCCAAAAGCCCCAGCGGGGCGATAGTTTCAATTTCCGAATTATTAATTTTGTCGCTCCTATGGAGCTTCGTAGATCATTATTATTTTCCCCTTTCTACAAAGATGTCGCTCCCATGGAGCTCTATTCCGCTACAGTTTCTTGGCTTTTTGTCGCATTATCCGCCACTATTACACAATCTCAGGCCCAGCGGGCCGACATCTTTGTAGCTCTACGAGCCATCTAAATTACCCAAAGCCCAAACGGGGCGAAACCTTAATATTTATTCCATGCTTTTGTAGTTTTAATAATTAAATTGGCTAGATAGTTAT
>JBDNIP010000076.1:0-2537 GCA_041688245.1 Algoriphagus sp. | reverse complement strand
TGATATCAATTCCAAGCGAATCGAAAGTTTGAACCAAGGAATTGACGATACACTGGAGCTGGAGACGGAACTTCTAACAGGGGTTCTGAAAGTGTTTAACGATGATAAAAAGGGCTTGTATGTAACTAGTCATGGATTGTATTTGCAACTAGCCAACATCTATATCATCACTGTACCCACGCCGGTAGATAAGAATAATCGACCTGATTTGTCACCACTTCTCAAGGCAAGTGAATCTGTTGGTAAATTTTTGAAGAAAGGGGATATCGTGATTTATGAATCTACCGTATATCCCGGTGCTACGGAGGAGGAATGTATTCCTGTATTAGAGCGCATATCAGGCTTGAAATTTAATCTTGATTTTTTTGCAGGTTATTCTCCTGAGCGCATTAATCCGGGAGACAAAGAGCATACGGTAGAGAAAATTCTAAAGGTAACGTCCGGATCTACGCCTGAAATAGGGAGAAAAGTGGATGACTTGTACAAGTCAGTAATTACTGCATGTACTCTTCTAGCGCCTACCATTAAGGTAACCGAAGCAGCTAAAGTGATTGAGAATCCCCAGCGGGATATTATTATTGCTTTTGTCAACGAATTATCCAAAATATTTAATTTGTTGGCTATCGATACCCATGCCGTATTTGCAGCAGTATGTACCAAGTGGAATTTCCTTCCCTTCAAACCAGAATTGGTAGGCGGGCAATGCATCGGCGTAGATCCGTATTATTTAGCTCAGAAAGCACAAGAAGTGGTTATCATCCAGAGATTATTTTGGCATGCAGACGATTGAATGATTCGATGGGCGAGTATGAAGCTGCACAGGTAGTAAAAACCTTGATTGGTAAAAACATTAATATCAATGGGGCGGAGGTGCTGTTAATAGGCATTACGTTCAAAGAAAACTGCCCCGTCGTGCGAAATATCAAAATTGTAGATATAGAGCGGGCTTTGAAAGCCTATTATATTAAAGTGACCATCTATGATCCTTGGGCAAATCCAGCTGAGGTCATGCATGAATATTGGCTGAAGTGTCATAATGAAACTTTAAGGGAATCAACATACGACGCCATTGTGCTAGGTGTAGCTAATCATGAATTTTTAGAATTGGATTTATCGTCTTTCAAATTCGAGAATGCAATCGTGTATGATGTGAAGGGAATATTAAAAAATGATGTGGATGGTAGGTTGTAAATTATTGAATCTAATGTTATAGTATCCATTGAAAAATTCAACAAATATAAATGTTGTTATAAAACAGCTAATAAAACTTACTTTTCACTTTTTGTAAGTGAACGGTTTGTATCAAGATGAAGGTCAACTTTATGACTAAAATCATATTTTCTCTAAATAAAATAATAATCATCAAACTAAGAACAATCGTTGGCAAAAATAAATAAAATAAAAAAATTGATTACAAAAAAATTTCAAGGCTTTACTTTTTTCTACGAGTATCTTGGAAAGAAGATTTATGTAGCTCTAATTCTTAGCATTTTTGTGGGTGTTTTAGATGGGTTTGGCTTATCGATGTTTTTACCATTAATGCAACTTATAAACGATTCAGGAAGTGTCGATTCTGATTCTGTGGGTCGACTAGGTTTTTTAATAGACTTTTTGACCTCGATGGGTTTTGAATTAACTATAGTAAGCATTCTGGTTTTTCTATGTTTTCTTTTTAGCTTAAAAGCAGTTATTAAATATGGTTATGAAGTTTATAGAGTAATTATTCAAGGATTTTTTATAAAAAAGCTACGATTAGAATTAGTGAATCTTATGAACTTGATTTCATATAAATATTATGTGATTTCGGATGTAGGTAGAATCCAAAATACAATGAGTGGCGAAGTAGATAGAGTTAATAAAGCTTTTGGATCGTATTTTAAAGCCGTGGAGCAACTTGTACTAACACTAGTTTATATGAGCTTTGCATTTTTTATTGATGTTAGATTTGCAATTTTGGTAAGTATGGGCGGACTAATAATCAACTTTCTATATAAAAGAATTTATACTTCGACTAAAACAACTTCTCGCCAATTCACTACAGATTCAAACTATTATCAAGGCTTAATTATACAATATGTAGCTAATTATAAGTATTTAAAATCGACAGGATATGTAGATCGTTATGGAAAAAGATTATCAAGCACAATATGGGATTTATACAATAGTGATGTAAAAATTGGTAGACTTGGTGCGGTAGTTATAAGCTCACGTGAACCTCTTTTGATTATAATAGTTGCGGTAACAATTTTAATTCAAACTCGATTATTTGACTCTCCTCTAGGTCCAATTATTTTGAGTCTATTGTTTTTTTATAGGGCTTTAACCGCTCTTATGGGTATGCAAACTGCTTGGAATTATTATTTAGCAAATTCTGGCTCTATAGAAAACATGAAAGATTTCCGCAATGAGCTGGAAAAAAATATGGTTGTAGATCAAGGAGCTATAAAAATAAGATTCAATTCTTATATCAAACTCAAAGATGTTAGCTTCAATTACGACGAAAGCCATGTTTTAAGACACATTAATTTAACCATTGA
>JBDNIP010000585.1:0-11979 GCA_041688245.1 Algoriphagus sp. | reverse complement strand
TGATCCCCTATCGTGGATGTTTTTTCGTACTTTTGTCGCATCAATGAGAATCATACCTTCCTTTTTTACGCTTAATTTTTTCTTACTCTGCTTAAGTTCCTTTCTCTTTTTCTCTTCTTTCAATATGATTATCCCTGAGCTACCGAACTACCTCAGCAGTCTAGGAGGAGCGGAATACAAAGGATTGATCATTGCACTATTTACCCTTTCGGCTGGACTTTCGCGCCCATTTAGTGGAAAGCTTGCGGATAAAATCGGACGAATACCAGTGATGATTTTTGGAGCTTCGGTCTGCTTTGTAGTGAGTTTGATGTATCCGTTGCTCAGCTTTGTGAGTGGATTTCTATTTCTGAGATTTGCACATGGATTTTCTGCGGGCTTCACTCCCACTGGAATATCAGCTTACGTAGCAGATCTCGTTCCCTATCAGAAACGTGGCGAAGCGATGGGTATTCAATCCTTATTTGGTTCGCTTGGAATGGCTGCAGGACCGGCGATTGGAGGCTGGATTGCGACCTACTGGCCTATCGATTTCCTCTTTTATGTATCTGCCTTCACGGCCATACTTTCGATATTAATACTGGTGCGGCTCAAAGAAACACTGGAAGAGCGAGAACCGATGAGCTTACGCCTTTTTAAGTTGAATAGAGATGAGATCATCGAAAAACGGGTTTTGGTACCTTCCGTAATTCTCTTTTTGACAGTCTTCTCTTTTGGAGTGATACTTACCATTATCCCTGATTTTTCCGAGTTCTTGGGCATCAAAAATAAAGGACTTTTCTTTGCTGTCTTCACGCTGAGTTCCTTAGGAATCAGACTTGTGGCAGGCAAGGCTTCCGATCGATACGGGCGAGTTCCCGTGATGCGAGTGGCAAGTATAACCATGGCAATTGCGATGGTCACCCTAGCTTTTGCAGAAAGCAAACTAGCTTTGATGGTTGCGGGAGTACTTTTCGGGGCAGCAGTAGGTATGAATAGTCCTACCACGGCAGCTTGGGTGATTGATCTTTCCTTAGATAAGTTTCGAGGAAGAGCCTTAGCAACTATGTATATTTTTCTGGAAGCTGGAATTGGTGTGGGAGCTGTGGTTTCAGGATTTATCTACAATAATCAATCAGAGAATTTCAAGCTGGTATTCCTGTTCAGTGGTGGGGTTGCATTTCTAGCTTTCGTAATTCTGATTTTTGTAAAAAGAGATTGGAAATATGCGGTCGATTAAGAGGATATTTAATTACTGGAAATAAGAGTTTTAACGTAGATTTTTCACCGATCACATGAATCAGATCAGCGAGAATCAGCAGCTTTTTTCAGCAAAGATCTGCCGGATAAAACAGTTAATAACCCAAATAATTATTGACTCTTGGGATTGCCAAAATTGACTTTTGCCTACCGTTGTAATAAACTACTTTCTCCCCATTGAAAAGCGCTCCTTCTTCTAGCATGATTCGGACATCTTTATTCCACTCTTTGACAAATACAACTGCATTTAATTCGATAGCATAGCCAGTCATGGCATGAAGTGGAAAATCCCCTGCTCCTTTGGTATCTCCTTGATTATCCCACATCCCGATAGTTGGGCCAGCCGAGTGTCCGTAGAATCCCAGTGGGTGCGTATAAATGCTACCTCTCAATCCCTCAGCATCCATCATTTTACGTGTTTCTCGGAGGATATCATTGCCTGTTCTTCCAGTAATGTAGTTTTGAGTCAATAAATCTTGAACGCGATTTCCCGATTTGAAGGCTTCCTGCAGGTAGTTAGGAACTTCAGTTTCTCCAGCTTTCAACACATAGGCAAGCTCTTGGGTGTCAGTATTCAATCTCAGATAAGTTATTCCAAAATCGATATGAAGTAGATCCCCCGGTAAAATGGTGGTCTCCGTAGCTTTGGTAGCAAAGTTTCGACTCTGCTCACTGTTTGCTGGATCTGCGCGCTGGATATCAACTGAAGGATGAAACCAAGTATCGAGCTTCATCTCTTTGATTTTCTCCCGGTACCACCAGACTACATCTTCAGTGGTGGTAACACCAGGGGTGATGACTCGCTCCGAAAGTCCTTCCTGAATAATATGATGGGCTACTTCTTGGATATGCTTGTAGGATGCCATCTCTGCAGGTGTTCGTGTTTCAAGCCATCTTACTGCCAAAGTTTGAGCTGAGGTCATATTCCCTTTCAGATTAGCCGGAAGGTATTCCATGAAGTTCTGATATTCATTCTGAGTCAATCCATCAGCATGTCCGTAATCTTTTGCGTAGTTTAATCCGATTTTCTTTGGACTTTTCTCGGAAATCAGCGTCATCAAAGCATCCCATTGATCAGGTTGTGCTTCTGGATCCCAAGCTCTTTTGAAAGCCTTACCTACGTCATATCGGGCAACTGCATAAGTCTCTACAGCAGCATTTGGAGCTGCTTGGTACATCACCAAAATCGTTCTCCGGCGTGCTGCCATCCAGGTGGATGGCAAGAGTGTTCTGATTACTGGGTCCTCGTTGTATTCTCTAGACATTACAACCCACATATCAATTCCCGTCTCAGTCATCAACTGAGGTAGCAGATTGGTGATTCGGTCATCCAGCCAAGAATCAATTACACCGGCTTGAGCGCGCTGAGTAAGAACTGCCAGATCTTGCGCTTGGCTCAATATGGAATTGAAAAGAAAGGCAAAAATAAGTAGTGATTTTTTCATTCTGAAAGGAGAGTTTTTTCTGAAATATAAAACATAAAGCAGAAAATTAAAGCAGAATTATAGCTGCGGTAACTAGTTTAAGATTTTCCGACTTCACCTACAGGCTTTTTACTAAGTGCATTGAATCTGAAGAATAGCACAACTGCAGTTATACTCAATCCGATCAATAAGCCATACCAGATTCCCTGAGCTCCCATCTCCAGTTCAAAAGCAAGATAATAACCTAAAGGAAGCCCTAGCACCCAGTAGGCGATCAATGTGATGATGGTAGGAAACTTAACATCTTCCATACCTCTCAACACTCCAAGTCCAACTACCTGCACCCCATCCGAAAGCTGAAATAACCCGGCGATTACCAGCAGAGAAGCTGAAATCTGAATCACTTCCGTGTTATCTATATAAAAAGTAGGTAGCGTATATCTGAAGACTACGAAAAGCACGGCAGAGGTGAACATGAATGCCAATACCATCCCAAAGACCACCATTCCCGCTTCGCGCATTGATTTCTGATCACCTTTACCGATTTGATTACTCACGCGGATCATTCCAGCAGTACTCAATCCTGTAGCCATCATGTAACTAATGGATGCAAGGTTTATAGCAATCTGATGTCCTGCAAGGGCATTTACACCAATCCAACCCATCATAATTGCCGCTGCACTAAATGCGCTTACCTCAAAAATGTATTGAAATCCTGTTGGAACTCCAATTTTTAAGATTCGATTGACCATGAAAAAGCGAAGTTTTTTTATTCCAAATTGTAAATTAAAAATTCGGTAACGTTTTGAGTGAATTACATACCAACCCATCATAATCGGCATCAAGACTCTTGAAATCAGGGTTGCTATTCCAGCTCCATTTAACCCAAGCTCTGGGGCTCCCAGCTTACCGTAAATCAATACCCAGTTCAAAAATACATTGACCAAGTTGCAGAAGATTGTCACATACATTGCTTGCTTGGTCTGAGAAAGACCTTCAGCAAACTGCTTGAAGGTTTGAAAAATCATAAATGGAAACATGGAAGCGGTAATGATCAGCAAATATGGAATCGTAATTTGAACCACTTCTTCCGGTTGATTTAGAAATTGTAAACCTTGGGCCAATACCATGATAATCCCTATTAGAAGGATAGCTGTAAATATATTGATCCATAATCCATGTTGGAACAAGGAAGAAATCCGCTTCATTTTACCCCTTCCTTCCGCAATGGAGACCAAGGGCGTAATCCCCATAGAAATTCCCATTCCGAACATCAGTAATACAAAGAATATGCTATTGCCTAATGAAGCTGCAGCGAGTTCCACAGCCCCAATTCTTCCCACCATCATGCTGTCTGCCACTCCAACAGAAACTTGTCCCAATTGGCTAAGAACCACCGGTAAGGCTAGCGTAGAAGTAATTTTAAAATGGTCTTTAATCGTCATTTAATATCCCAGCACTCGTGCTGCTTTTAGTATTCCTGATAAACTTATACTGTCTGTGATCTCTCCGGACATAGCCATTTCCAAGGCTGCTTTGAATGGTAACTTTCTTATCTGAAGGATTTCAGTTTCCTCAAATTCTGTCTCTCCTTGGGTAAGGTCTTCGGCTAGAAAGACCAGTCCCGCCTCATCTGTCACCGAATTAGATGTATGGATTTTCAAAAGTTCTGTCCATTTATTGGCTACTAGCCCAGTTTCTTCTTTCAATTCCCGCTTTGCACTTTCTAAAAAATCTAAGCCGATAGGTCCTCCTCCCATAGGAATCTCCCAAGAATATTCGTTGAGTGAATATCGAAACTGACCAACTAGCCAAGTATTCCCATCCGTATCGATGGGAATAATCGCCATAGCTCGATTCTTAAAATGAACAGTTCCATAAATTCCATCTTTCCCAGCTGGATTTGTTACTTGATTTTCTTCCACTTTGATCCAGGCGTTTTCATAGACTAAAACAGACTTCTTAGTCTTCCAGGGATTATTTTCCATTTCTTTTCAAAAAAAAAGGGTGACAAGCGCCACCCTAGATAGTAGTAATTCATGTATCAAACCGGAATTGGCATCACTTTAGAATCTTTAAAAGTAGATAAGATTACCATGGATTGCATGGAGTCTACTTCCCTGATTTCGGATACTTTCTCCAGCATTAGCTTTTGGTATGCAGTGATATCTTTAGCAATTATTTTAAGAATAAAATCCCCCGTACCTGTAATATGGTGGCATTCAATTACCTCAGCAATCAGATTAATCTCCTTCATAAAAGCTTCAATATTACTTTTATTATGACCAATCAACCCTACTAGAACAAATGTGCTTACACCTAATCCAATTTTTTCAGGATCAAGTTTAGCATGATAACTTTTGATGATTCCAGACTGTTCCAATTTTTTGACACGTTCTAAGGTGGGTGCCGGAGATAATCCTATGTCTTTTGAAAGCTGCGCGTTGGTAATTTTCGCATTGGCCTGCAGAATTTCCAGAATCCTACGATCAATTTTATCGAATTTTATTCTTAGGTTACTATCTATGATCTCTTGCATTGACAAAATTTTATATTGTACAAATTTAATATAATTGATGATTGTTTCAATCCATTCATCAGATTTTAAACTGGAAAATCAAAATATTATAAACTTATTAAGGCATTTCGGCAAATAATCACTTTAAAACTTCTTCTAAGACCGTATAAATTCAAATTATCTCCTGTTCCAGATTTTTAGAACGGTCAAATTTGGTTTAAAGTTTATTCTTTCTTAAATATTCACGAGCAGCTACATGTGAAGGGTGTTTTCGCTTGGCATATTTTTTTACCTCTTTGAAGTATTTTTTAGCCAATACTTTATTTCCGTCTTCCATCGCCAATATACCAAGCTGTACCAAAGAATGTAGGTAGTAGCCACTTTCCTGCGATTCCGACTCTGCTCCAAATGAAATGGTTTTTAGGTAATATTTTTTTGCTTCAGTCTTATCATTTATTCTATCATACGATTGTGCGATATAAAAAGCAGCATAGCGTCCGCTGTTGGATTCGTAGCCGGTTTGCTTGAGATCGATTCGGTCCAAAATTTCAAACGACTGTTTCACTGATTCATTTGATCTTCCCACTGTGTATAGATGTCTTGCATAGGATCGGTGGAAATATGGATTGTTTGGAAACTTGGTGTGAAGATATTCTGATATTTGAAGTGCTTCGTAAGGTTTTTTTTCTTCTGAAGCATAAAGTCTAAAAAGAAAATATTGAGCTTCTACTCTGGTATAGAAAGCATTTGTGGCAACTTCCTCTAATTGCTGCAGTCCCAATTGTTTGTTTCCCTTAGGAAATAGTGCCACTACAGGTTTGAGCAGAGGATAATTCTCTGGGATCCAGACTGAAAAATAGTTGAACAGCGCATCCCCCAATAGCAATTCAGGATTAAATTCCTCTTCTCCCCTGCTCAATTCCATGTATTTGAGTGCATTTCGACCAGCCCAAGTAGCTTTTGTCCAACTCTTTCTCTCCGAGTATAACCTGCCTTGAAAACCATATCCTGCCGCTAAAAAAAAAGCAGCCTCTTTATTGGACTTATCAGCATCGTACATCACTTGCGCCTTTTCTATAGCCTGATCCAGATATTTCAAGAAAGCCTTATCATAGGTTTCTTTGGTCACATCGATTTCAATACGCCACCAATAGCCAAGTGCTACTAAGAAGTATGGAAGGGGATGTTCTGGATATTGAATAGCAATGACCGCAAAATCCCGCTCAGCAACTGCAAAGTTGAAGTCATACATGCTATTGATGGATTTAGTGACCCGATATTGAAGTCCTTTGTCTAGGAGCAAGTACTTAGAAGGCTGAAAAAAAGAGGAATCTTCCGAAACTACCTGAGCGATAGAATTTATTCCAGGCCCTAGAAAAATAAAGATTACTAAAAACCACGCAGTTATTAATCGCATACTATTTTTGCTGTTCGAATTCAAAATTAGAGGTATTCTCAAACAAAATTTTAGATTTGATTAAGATTCTTGTTAAAAATGGCAAAACCACTTTCTTCGAATGCACAACGTCTGAAAGATGCAATTGATTTCGACAAAAGATTCTATTTTACGTTTCTTGTTCTTTTATTTCTTTTGATCAGGTACCTGACGAATACCTTTATTTTGGAGACAATCCCTGACTTTGAAAATCTTGAGGCAAGGGGTGATTTTATTATTTTTCATTTGTTCAACCTAGCCAATTACATCTGGACCCCTTTTTCGCTGCTTTGGAAATTCACCGTTATCGCGTTCTTGTTTTGGCTAGGGGCATTTATGATCGGCTACAAAGTACCCTACCGTGAGCTTTGGCAATTTGCGATGATTTCAGAAATCGTATTTGCACTACCAGAGCTGATTCGATTAGTAGTGTTTCTGGCTCCTGATTCAGGAGCTACATTTGTAGAAATAGATGAATTCCGTGCTTTCTCAGTACTTCAACTAGTAGGTCCTGAAAATATCGCGAAGCAATATCATTATGCCCTAGCTACGCTTAATATTTTTGAAGTGATCTACGCAATATGTTGGGTGTATGGATTTCATATGATCAGTGGAAGATCCTTCAAAGAATCAATTTTGGTGACATTAGTGAGCTATTTATTACCTTTAGTTGTCTGGTTATCATGGTATATACTGGTCTATCGAGGATAAGATTTATTTCTTCGCATTTCCACTACAGCGTTTGGAGCAATATTTTACCGATTCCCAATTTTTTTCCCATTTTTTTCTCCAAGTAAAAGGTCTTTGGCATACCGGACACATTTTCGTTGGTAGTTGGTCTTTTTTCATATTCTTATTTCCACCTTTTAGTTAAAGTATGTTTAGCGAGGATACCCTTAGATTCCTTTTTCACCTCAGGGTCTTCTTGAGCAGCCCAGATGATGTTTCTAGCCTCATTTGCTGCAGTCAAAGGTGAGACAATAGGATGAGGATAATTTTCACCCAGTCGAATTTTATAAAGTGACTGTTCCATTTCTGTAAGATTCCAAGGTTCATGAATCAAGGAATTAGGAATAGAATCGATCTCAGGAAGCCATTTTTTAATAAATACTCCTTCAGGGTCATGATCCTGGGATTGCTTCACTGGGTTATAAATTCTCACTGTATTAATCCCTGTCACCCCTGCTTGCATTTGAAACTGTGGATAATGAATCCCCGGTTCAAAATCTAGAAATATCCTTGCCAAGTGGTCTGCCCCAGTTTGCCAATTTTGTCTCAGATGATGGGTCAGAAAAGATACGAGCATAGCCCGCATTCTAAAGTTCAAGTAGCCTGTTTCTATAAGACAACGCATACAGGCATCTATTAAAGGATAGCCGGTTATTCCATTTTTCCAAGCGTCAATGAGCGTTTGATTGGGTTCAGTTCTAAATTTTTCAAAACCTGGATTGATAGAATCAAACTCCATAGTCCTTTCCATTTCAAACTTTTGGATAAAATGGCAATGCCATCGCAATCGCTCCATAAAATTAGCGATCGATTTTGAGGCAGCACCTGATTTCAAGGCTTGATCTGATTGCTGATAAACCTGTCGAATCGATAGACAACCCCAGGCTAGATAAGGGGATAGACGGCTGCAGCTTTTTCTACTAAGTTCGGGCTTACTGATATATTTACTATAAGTTTGGTGCCGTTCTGAAAGGAAAGTTTTCAGATATCTATTCCCAGGAGTACTGCCTCCGGGTTGGAATAAAGGGCTTTTAATATTCCATTCCGATGTAAATTCAGGAAATGCAAACTGTGTGCTAATATCTTCTGGGAGCTCTTGAAAAGTAGCTTTTCCCAAATTTACAGGCTGAACAGATCCTTGGACATAAACAAACCAATCTTGAACCCAATTCGATCGATTTTTTCTTCCTCGCTTCACTCCCTGTTGTGGGTACTCACTCCATCTGATATTTTTTTTGGAAAGAATTTTTATGACTGTAAGGTTCCTTTTAGAAGTAATATCAATGCCGGTTTCCTGGTGAGAATATAGTCCCTGAATATCAAAAGCTAAGCACAACCTTTCGATAAGCTCAGGAACTTCACCGAAAAAAATCTCCACTTTACCGGAATAAGAACGAATATGAACATTCAAGTCTAATATACTTTCCATTACAAATCGCCAATGACGAAGATCACTTTGAGGGGCAGCTATCAGCGAAGGTTCAAACACATAGATCAAAAGTAATGGGTGACCCGCAGCAATCGCCCGCTCTAGTGGCGGGTGATCAGTTACTCTTAGGTCTCTTTTAAGCCATACTATTGAGATTTTTTGCACTCATTATGAACTTTAGGAACTTCCCAAAGTTTTATAATTATGAAAAAAACACAGACGCTGACTGTCGAAGAAGAAGATCGAGTTATAGAAATGGCCTGGGAAGACAGGACACCATTTGATGCGATCGAGGCTCAATTTGGTCTAGCTGAATCTGACGTCATTCAGTTAATGAGAAAAACAATGAAACATAACTCATTTAAAATGTGGCGAACAAGGGTCCAAGGCAGAAAAACCAAACACAAGAAAAAAAGTCCTGAAGAGATGGACTCGTTCAAATCACGAATGCAGCGAGGAATCTCGTTGAATAAAATTTCAAAGCGATAAAGTTATTTAACAGAGAAAAATAAGGGCGAAAGATTTTTCGTACAAATAGATTGTAAGGCCGGAAAATCTTTCGCCCCATTACAAATAGCCTAGACTGTCTCGAATGGCCAACTGTCAATCCCACCTTTTAAGTTTTTTAAATGTTCAAAACCCAGATCTGCCATAACTGCGCAAGCTTGTGCACTTCGGTTACCGCTTCTACAATAAAGCAGGTAATTCTTATCCTTCGGTAGATTTTTTACTGAGTTAGTAAAAGAGCTTAACATAATATCAAGATTACGAGCCCCTCTTATTTTTCCGCCTGAAAACTCACCCGCTGATCGGACATCAATCACCACAGTATTAAGTTTAATCATTAGATCATTGAATTCGCCAGAAGGAATATCTTGGTAATTTTTCGGAGATGTTTTAAAGAAATTAAACATAGTTTCGTTTTTAGATTTGCCCAAAATTAATCTCAGATACATTCTAAAACAGTGACAAATATCACTCAATTAGGCTTTTGGTGGATTTACTTTCAGTTTATTAATAATCAACCTGATCAATAAAACCCAAGGAAATCCATGAAGAATAAGATCTCCCCAATCGATTAATTTCATTCCACTGGCACCACCGGCAACCCATTTGATTTTCCCCCAGATATGTGGCTCTGGAAAAAAAGGAGCTAGACCCAACCAACCACACATGATCAATACCAAGGTCCAATTATTCAGAGAGTTTTTAACTAATTTGACTTCTTTCGTGGCCATGGATAAGTGATTTGTGCCCAAAATGTTTTTGGGAATTCTTCAATTTTATCAAAACCCAAAGGTTCATCTTTACCTGAGTCGGGAATGTATGCGGTACCAAAAAGATAATCCCAGAGGCTTAATGTAATCCCGTAATTCACTCCAAAGCTGCCTTTTGGAAGCTTTTTAGCATGATGCCAAGTGTGCATCACCGGATTGTTGAGGATATATTTCAACGGCCCATAGGTCAGATTAATATTCGCATGATTGAGGTGACCTACAGCGATGGTAAAGATGTGTAGTAGAAAAAAATCGTCCAATCCAAACCCAATCATTGCCAAAGGAATGTATTGGATAGATTTATAAATAATAGTCTCCATCCAATGGTATCGCAAATGTGCTGCAAAACCCATCTCTTCTACTGAGTGATGTACTTTATGAAATTGCCATAAGAAAGAACTTCTATGTAGCAATCGATGGACATTCCATTGGATAAAATCTGCTATGACCAACATAATCAGAAACTGTATCCAAACTGGCAATTCTAACAGTGTAATCGCCACCGAATTTTGGATTCCAAAAAGACCTAACAAGTCGCTGAAAAACTTTACAAATAAGTTCGAAAGAGAGTTATATATTATCAGTGAAAATAGAAAGAAGTTGAAAAACATATAAAATGCATCCAACCAGAAGTCTTTCCGAAAAGCTGTTGGTCTTTTTCTCCAAGGAAAAATCAATTCCAAGCTCCAAACTAATATCGAGAGTCCTATCAGCCAATAAAAGTAATTGTGCCAAGAAGGATACAGGATTTCATTCTTGAGATAGTCCCAATACCCAAAATACCCATCTACAATTATCTGAATGTATTCTTTCATACCTCTACTGTTAAATTTCCAACAACTCTTTAGCAATAATATAAAGTCCCATTACTAAAACAAACCATCCAAACCCTTGCCTCAAAAAATTTTCATTAATTTTTTTCGATAAGGCACTTCCTAAAAAAATCCCGAAAATAGAAAGTGATGTAAAAATCAACAGTAACCTCCAGTCAATCACCTGATTTCCTAAATCACCCAAAAAGCCGATTAGTGATTTGGCTGCAATGATTAATAGTGAGGTGCCAACCGCCATTTTCATAGGCAATCGAGCGAGTAAAACTAGGGCTGGAATTATCAAAAAACCTCCTCCAGCTCCTACAATACCAGTAACCAATCCCACAACGGCTCCCTCCACTGCTATCAGTGGAATATTAAATTTAACTTTGGAATCAACATCAATGACGGTATTTTTTTTTCCCTTAATCATGGAGTAAGAGGCTGCAAGCATGACCAAAGCAAAAAAGACCATGATTGCAATATTTTTTGGGATAGCCATTTCACCGATGGAGAAAATAGGATCTGGTAAGGCAGGCATTAGAAATTTCCGAGTCAAAAAAACTGTGATAAAAGAAGGAACTGCAAAAACGAAGGCTGTCCTATAATCGACCAAGCTTTTTTTCATATAGGTAAAAGAACCTATCAACGAAGTGCTTCCCACTACAAACAGTGAATACGCAGTGGCCAATACAGGCTCGATACCTAAAATATAAACCAACATGGGAACAGTCAGGATGGAGCCCCCACCTCCGATCAAACCCAAACTGACTCCTATCATTATCGCAGAAGCAAAACCAATTAGAATAATACTATCCATTTTTATTTTTTAGAATCATATCCACAAATGTAACTAGTGCGGCCCTTTCTGGGGGTGACTTTTGTTACGCAGCACTTCTTCTGTTTTATTAAAATTGAGATCCCGATGGGTCAAGATTTCCTCAAAATCATCCCGAATGTAGATCACATTTCTCCCAAGTTCTAACCATTTTTTCTTCTCAAGTTGTTTCAATAATCGCGAGATGACCTCACGAGAAGTCCCTAACTCGTTTGCTACTTCTTGATGTGTTGTATGTAACTCATTGGATTTGTGTTGCTTCATTTTCGTGACAAGGT
>JBDNIP010000584.1:0-1641 GCA_041688245.1 Algoriphagus sp. | reverse complement strand
GGTAGAGGTAGTTAAGTTGAAGGTTTGCCATAGTAGCTATGAACTGATCTGAAGATTTTCTAAAAATTCATCCAACTCATTTTCAGATGAAAAAGAATTTTGAGGCTCATTTCCGGATTCAAAAAACTGAATCAAGTCAATAAGTGAGTCAAAAAATCGAAAGTGAGTTCCTTCATGATTGTAGATATAAACCTGCTTACTTTGTCCATAGTCTGATAGCTTGAGGATTTCAATAGTTATCGAAGGTCTAAGGTATTCAGTAGATATTGAGATGATTTTGTTCATTAGATTAAATTAGTTTTCTTGATGGAAAATCGGATAAAAATATGGGAGAAACCTTGGACTGCTTTTTAATGAATGATCAGCCAGTGACTTGTCCTGAATGTGGATGTAGAACCGAGTTTGAGGAATTTTTGACCATGGAAAATACTTCTGTTTTCCAAATTCACCAATGTATTGACAGTGAATGTCTTTATAAATTTGAAATGGTAGAATCATAATTTTTTATCCATGAAAAAAGGCCAAAAACTTTGGACACGAGAGGAATTAGTCCTTGCTATTAACTTGTATTGGAAATTGGAATTTGGCAAGATGCATAAAGGTAATCCTGACATTATTAAACTTGCTAGCTTGATAAATCGGACTTCATCGGCAGTTGGTCGAAAACTTGGAAATTTCGGAAGTTTTGATCTTAGTTTGCACGAAAGAGGAATTGGGGGTCTTCCTCATACGAGTAAACTAGATGAAATAATCTGGAATGAGTTCTTCGAAAACTTTGAAGAGCTCAGCTTCGAAAGCGAAAAGTTGAGAGCTGGATTTGAAAATAAGTCAATTGAAGAATTGAATGATATTGACCTGCTTGAGTTACCCAAAGATGGTCTTGTGAGAGATCAACTTGTCAAAGCCGGAGTAAATCAGAATTTTTTCAGGAAAGCAATCTTGGCTTCATATAAATCTACTTGCTGCATTACAGGAATTAATCATCCTAGCTTACTTGTTGCTGGTCATATTATTCCATGGAGTGTAGATGAAAAAAACCGAATGAATCCAAGAAATGGTTTATGCCTGAACTCCTTACACGATAAAGCCTTTGAATTGGGATTGATAGGTATTGATCCTGAATACAGGGTTGTGGTATCTCCAAAGATCCTAGAAACAATGAATTTAGAGACCTTTAAAACGTATTTTCAAAGACACGAAAACCAGAAAATCACATTACCAAACCGATATTTACCTGACCCTAGGTTTTTGGAGGATCATTTGAAGAATAGGTTTATTTGTTAATTTTCAGCTTTCAAAAAGTTTTCTCTATCGTCAAAATCTTGGCAATTAATTTTCCTTATTTCAAGCGAAGAATGCCATTATTTATAAAAAGCTTAGCATAGCTTACAGTAACCTTGTTCTTCCTAAACCTATACTATTCAATATTCTAGTTCTATTGATCAACCTACCGAAAGCTTAGCGGAAGCATGATATAGATAAGCTGGGATAGGTTCGTTTAGCTCCCAATTGATATTCATTGGTTTTGATCCTTCGGAATATTGGAAATTACCTTCACCAATAAATACATAACCAATTGTGTTTTTATATTGATTCTGTTTTTCCTCACGGACAAATAGCAGAATCCTCTTACCATTACTT
>JBDNIP010000583.1:0-4175 GCA_041688245.1 Algoriphagus sp. | reverse complement strand
GCCACTCAAAGTACACACAAAACGATGAGTAGTTTTCGTCAGGGCTCTATGGTCCATATTTGGGATGAAGAGTTTAGAAAAAAGTCAGAAAATACGTTTCTAGAAGCTTATATGACGCATACGTCTACTTCACCCAACTACCAAATGTTGGCATCTCTTGATGTCGGAAGACGACAAGCACAGTTTGAAGGCTATGAAATGGTGGAACGCAGCATTGAATTGGCAATGGTTTTTAGAGCTAAAGTAATAGGAAATCCAAAACTGAGTAAATACTTCAATGTATTGACCGTGAAGGATTTCATTCCTGACCAATACCGAAACACCGGTTTAACAGAATACTACGATTCATCAAAAGGTTGGAATCGGATGGAAGATGCTTGGGAAAAAGACGAATTTACACTTGATCCCACTAAAATCACCTTATTCATCGGACGAACTGGAATTGACGGAGATACTTTCAAAAACAAGTATCTCATGGATAAGTACAATATCCAAATCAATAAGACCTCGAGGAATACTGTTCTTTTCATGACCAATATTGGGACGACTCGGGGTAGTGTAGCCTACTTAACCAAGGTACTATTAGACATCGCTGAACAGCTTGATCAATATTTCGAATCACTCAATCAACGGGAACGCGAGATTGCTGCTATTCAAATCGAGTCACTCACGAAACACGTGCCTCCCTTACCTGATTTCAGTCGCTTCCATTCTTCATTCTTGGCAGTACCGGGAGTTCCTGGAGGGAATTTACGAGCAGCTTATTTCCTTGCATATGATGAGGATAACTGTGAATACATCTCTATGGCGGATTGTAAAAAAGCAATTGAAGCGGGCAGAGAGATCGTAGCTTCTTCATTTGTCATTCCTTATCCTCCCGGATTTCCAGTCCTTGTACCCGGTCAAGTGATCAGTGAAGGGATTATTCGCTTTATGTTAGCCTTGGATGTATCAGAAATTCACGGTTATCGAGCCGATCTCGGGCTACGAGTATTCCAAGACTCAGTGTTGAACCGCCAACAAACTGCAACCGCCATGGGAGCAATTGGGATCTTAAAGAAACAGTTAATAAAAACACAGACGAATATAAAGGTATGACTGAAAAAAAAATCGAAAAGATAAAGCCTTCTAACCCAATATTGAAAGGCATATCCGATATCCGAAGGTTCTTTTATAAAAATGAAATACCAATTTATTTTATTGGTGCTACAAATTTTAATCTTTTGGGAGCAGATGAGTGGATAAAAGGCTTCAAGTTTATCAATAATGTAGAATGCTTTGATGGATTGCATCCAAATGTATTTTCACCTAAAGAGGAAATGCCTCATGATGATTTTGAAAGTATCGAGGACATTAATAATTACCTACTTCAGCACCCTGAAGTTCAAGCGTATATTCATTCAAGAAAAGCAAAAGGCAAAGCAGGAAAAGCGATGTTTTTGATGTTTGATGAAAAGACTGAAAAACTAGCTAAAAAGCTAGGTCTGGAAGTGATTTTTCCAAGTGCCAAAATACGTACTTCGATGGATAATAAGGTCAATACAAACCGTATTGCTGAGAAAGCTGGCGTGCCTTGCGTACCTTATGTGTTATCACAGGTAAAGAATTATGCTCACTTAAGTGAAGTGTCAAATAAGACTCTTGGAGACGATCTCGTGATCCAAACACCATTTGGTGATTCAGGTCATACAACTTTCTTTATCTCTAACGAAAAAGAATATCTGAAATATGCTCCAGAAATCGAGCAAGAGGATGAATTGAAAATTATGAAACGAATCAACTGCCGTGGTGCTGCCATAGAGGCCTGCGTGACTAGAAATGGTACGATCGTTGCTCCTTTGATGACAGAATTAATTGGTTTTAAAGAACTTACCCCTTATAAAGGAGGCTGGTGTGGAAACGAGATCTATCCAAATGCATTTACTCCTGCGATTAGAAAAAAAGCCAGAAAATATACTCAACTCTTTGGCAATCAATTGAAAAAGGAAGGTTACAAAGGATATTTTGAACTTGACTTCCTAATCGACCAGGATAATGGGGCAATTTATCTTGGTGAGCTTAATCCAAGAGTAACAGGGGCAAGTTCGATTACCAATCACGCTGTTTTTGCGTTGGCAGATGCACCGCTTTATCTTTTCCACATCCTAGAGTGGATGAATCAGGATTATCAGTTTAGCGTTAACGCACTCAATAATCGATGGGGAAAGCAAGAAAACATAGACAATTGGAGCCAAATGGTCATCAAACATACCGAAGATACTGTGGAGTATATCCACGATGCACCAGTCTCCGGAATATGGTACATGTTCGATAATGGACACATTAAATTTGACAGAATGGATACCCACAGAAGAGCTGTAGAAAGAGAAAGAGAAGCTTTCTTCCTACGCATTAGCAAAAAAGGTGATTACCTCTATGAAGGTGCAGATATGGGTATCCTGGTATCCAGAGGTCGCATGATGACCGATGACTTCAAACTTTCCAACAGAGCAAAAGGATGGATCAAAGCGATTAAAAGCCAATATCAATCTGAACTGGTCGAAGACAAAAGGGAATCTGTAGATTTAATTGGGATCTTGACCAAGTAGTCAAGTTTTCCCTTACCTTAATAAACGATATATTTTTGTAGTGTTACCTAATTTTAAACTTTAGCGTCAATTCTGTGAGAATTGATGAGAACTATGCAACGCCTTTTCACCTCCATTAGCGAGTCGATAGCAGACTTTAAATGGCAAAAATTGTTTCATGAGCGTTGGCCTGTCTATAAGGCATGGCTTGACGCGAGTGGGACTGAGTATAATTCAAAAGTTTCAATCTCAGCACTGAAGGTTTATATGCCAGAACTTTTAGCAACCCATGACCACCTATGCAACTTGGTACGAGCGGATGAAGCAGCAGCGTGTTTTCTAACCGGTTTTCAACCACCAGGCTATGCAAGCGCCTGTTCTCAGGCGGTTTCCATCAAAGGATCAGTTCAGTTGGTCCGCAACTACGATTACCATGCAGATCGCTTTGAAGGAGTCTTATTGAAGACCTCTTGGAACAGAAAAGCAGTAATTGCCAGTAGCGATTGCCTGATGGGAGTATTGGATGGAATGAATGAAGATGGACTAGCGGTCTCGCTTACCTTTGGTGGGCGCAAAATCATTGGTTTTGGTTTTGGAGTTCCATTTATATTAAGATACATCCTAGAGTTTTGCAGTACAGTAAATGATGCAGTCAAGGTGTTGATCAGCGTACCCTCACACATGTCCTATAATGTGACACTTGTGGATAAAAGTGGCACTATAAAAACAGTCCAAATCTCTCCAGATCGCAAATCTGTAGTGACTGATGCTGCTTTCACTACCAACCATCAAGGAGCTAGTAATTGGGCAAAAAATAAGGATTATAATGAAACTGCTACTCGTGCAGTTTTCTTGAAAAATATCTTAGATAGGGGAATGAGTGGTGACTCGTTAACCAATTCATTTTTACATCACCCGCTGTACAACCAAAACCATAAGAAAGGCTTAGGGACATTATATACGGCTGCCTATTATCCAGAAAAGGGATCAATGCAGCTTATTTGGCCAGAACATAGAATAAATCAGTCATTTGATAATTTCACAGAGGGAAAGAAGGTCATCAAATTCAATCAAGCAGAGATTTCTAGCTTTTGATTTATAAAAGTAGAAGAGACTTATTACCAGCATGAAGCTCTCAATTCCCAAATTCAATTGAAGGATCTGAAGAGCAATATTTTAAAGAATATGTGATTATTCTCTTTATTGCTAATAGGCAGAGAGATTCAAAATATAATTGGCTTATTTCGATAGCCACCGTGAGATAATTGGGCGTTTCGGTCTTCCGTCCAAAAAAGAGAGGAAACAAAACACTATAATTTTAGAAACTCAACCATGGAATTTAAAAGCATAAACCCCTATAACGGAGAAGTGGTCGGTCAGTATCAGGCTCAGTCCGAATCAGAAGTAACATTGATGCTGAAAAAAGCTGCAGATGCCTTTGTCACTTGGAAAAAAGTACCGGTAGAAACACGAGCTACCTTGATGATAAAAGCAGGAACTATCCTTCGCGAAAATGTGGAAGAATATGCTCAGATGATCAGCTCTGAAATAGTTAAACCTATTTCAGAAGCTCGATCCGAAGTGGTAAAATGTGCTTGGGTCTGTGAT
>JBDNIP010000582.1:0-3994 GCA_041688245.1 Algoriphagus sp. | reverse complement strand
TAAACACTTAAAAAACCAAGATTTTATTCAGGGATTAAAAGGAAAGCTGTATGCTGACAAAGGCTATATATTACAGACATCCACACAGGCATTGTTTCTGGACGGACTCCACCTGATCACCAGCATCAAAAACAACATGAAGAACGTACTTATGAAACTCAAAGACAAAATAACGCTACCTAAACGCGCAGTCATTTAAACCATCAATGATCAACTTAAAAATAGCTGTCAGGTGGAGCACTCCAGACACCGATCCTTTAGCAATTTTGTCACCAACCTCATCGCTGGATTAATTGCCTATTCTTTCTTTGCTAAAAAACCAGCAATCAAATAGCAACCAGTCGAATTAAACCAATTGGTCGCATTTTAAAATCGAACTCAGGTCACAACCATTTCATGCCTTTAAAATTCAGCATGTTTCTTTTTAAAAAAAAATTCCTCCGTTTTTTGAATTCGGAGGAATTTATTTACTTAGATGTGTCACTAATTAGAAGGGGTACTTACCCTGCTCAATCATATGATCAGCGATTTGTCTTCTCAGCGTCTTTGTATCTACCAAGTCAGCTTTAGTATATCGCTTCAAGCCCATTAACATGACTTTCTGCTCATCGCCTTTTGTAAAGCTGCCAATTGCCTCTTTAGCCGCTATGGAAATCTTATCAACCGCCTGAGACAAGTAAACCTGTGCCATTGCAATCTGATTTTGACATGCTGCTTCTCCTTTCATTCCTACCAGCTTTTCGGCACGAAGAATAGCAGATTCTGCAGCATAAATTTCAATCATTACATCGGCTAGATTCATCATTACTTCCTGCTCGTCTTCAATTTTGTTCTGAAGTACCATAGCGGCTTTTCCACCAACCATAAGGAATACTTTCTTTAGCTTTTTAAGCACATCTTTTTCTGCTGCAAAAAGTTCTGAAGTATCTACAGTCTCAAATGAAGGGACTCCGATAAGTTCTGATGAAACAGCCATAGCCGGTTCGAAAAGATTGATTTCCCCTTTCGTCGCACGCTTCAGGAGCATACCCACCATGAGCATTCTGTTAATTTCATTGGTACCTTCATAGATTCGGGCAATTCGGGCATCACGATAGGCTCTTTCCATTGGAGCATCTGCTGAATATCCCATGCCACCATAGATCTGAACTCCCTGATCGACTACATAATCCAATACTTCTGAGCCGTGAATTTTTGCAATTGCACACTCTATTGCAAAGGCTTCCACCCCCTTTAGTTTCGCTTCCGACTGATCCATACCTTCCTCAATCAGGGAATTGATTTGATCTTCAATATCCTGACCTGCACGGTAGCAAAGTGACTCTGTCACAAAGGTTCGGGTAGCCATTTCAGCCAATTTCGCCTTTACAGAACCAAAGGTATTGATGCTTACGCCAAATTGCTTTCGGTCGGTAGAGTACTTTGTGGCAAGTGTGATTACTGTCCGAACTCCACCAAGTACACCGGCACCCAGCTTCACCCGACCTATATTCAAAATATTTACTGCAATTTTGAATCCGTTTTGACGGCTAGAAAGCATATTCTCTACCGGTACTGGACAATCGTTGAAAAATACCTGACGGGTGGATGATCCTTTGATACCCATCTTTTTCTCCTCCTCATTCATCGTGATTCCCCCAAAATTTTTCTCTACGATAAAGGCGGTTAGATTCTTGTCATTTTCAATTTTGGCGAAAACGATTAATAAGTCTGCAAAGCCCGCATTGGAGATCCACATTTTCTGACCGTTGAGCATATAAGTACTTCCGTCTGCTGATAAAGTTGCCTTGGTCTTTCCACTATTCGCATCAGATCCAGCATCTGGCTCAGTCAGGCAGTAGCATGCTGCCCATTCGCCTGTAGCTAGTTTTGGTAGGTACTTTGATTTTTGAGCTTCATCTCCATAATACAGGATTGGTAGCGTTCCAATACCGGTATGTGCTCCGTAAGTAGTGGAAAACGAACCTGAAGCACCGATGATATCAGCAATCAACATCGAGGTGTTGAAGCTCATACCCATTCCTCCGTACTCCTCAGGAACGGTAATTCCTAATAGACCCAGTTCTCCCGCCTTCTTAAATATAGAAGGAACTAGTTCAGGATTCTTCATACTGTCAATCTCCTCCATATTCGGAGTAATCTCTGTGTCGATAAAGTCCTGACATGCCTGAGCCATCATTCGCTGCTCTTCAGTGAATTGCTCTGGTATAAAAATGTCACTTGAATGGACATCCTTGATAAGGTATTCTCCTCCCTGTGTTGATTTTGTTAGCGTTGGCATATGCTTGTTAGTTTGTGTTTACTGTTTTAATGATTATTTGTCAAAGTATTATTTGAGTAACTCATAAATTCCTGCCACCCCTTGACCTCCACCTACACAGGCAGTGACCATTCCGTATTTCTTATTTTGTCTTCTCAATTCGTTAAAAATCTGAACCGACAGCTTAGCTCCGGTACATCCTAGCGGATGACCTAAGGCCACTGCTCCACCGTTAACATTGACTATATCCGGATTCATATCCAGCGCCTTCATTACTGAAAGTCCCTGCGCAGCAAATGCCTCATTTAATTCGATCAGATCGATATCGTTAAGAGTCAAACCTGCCTGCTTCAATGCTTTTGGTACTGCTACTTTTGGTCCGATTCCCATGATTCGAGGATCCACTCCAGCGACACTGTAAGACATCATTCGTGCAATTGGCTCAAGATTTAATTCTTTGACCATCCGCTCTGACATCACAACCACAAAAGATGCACCATCAGAAGTCTGAGAAGAATTTCCTGCTGTCACCTGGCCACCATTCTTAAAAGCTGGTCTTAATCCCGCCAAAGCTTCCATAGTAGTGCCTGGACGAGGGCCTTCGTCTGTATCAACAATGTATTTACGTGTATTTTTCTTTCCTTTTTCATCCACGTAGGTTTCTTCTACTTCGACCGGTACGATCTCATCCTTAAATTTCCCAGCTGCGATTGCTGCCAAAGCTTTCTGATGAGATTTCACAGAAAAGGCATCTGCTTGCTCTCTTGTGATTTCATATTCCTTGGCCAATTCCTCCGCTGTCAATCCCATGCTCAGGTAATACGACGGATGATCTTTTGCGATCTTCCAGTTCAATGCAGTCTTGTAGCCCATCATTGGCACCAAAGACATGGACTCTGTACCTCCCGCAATGATGCAATCAGCCATTCCGGCTTTGATTTTACCCACTGCCAGAGCTATTGCTTCCAGACCTGATCCGCAATAACGGTTAATGATAAATCCAGGATTATCAATTCCAAGAGCTAAAAGCGAAATCATTCGACCCATCTGCATACCCTGTTCCGCTTCGGGAACAGCATTTCCCACGATGAGGTCATCGATCATTTTGGACTCTAGGCCTGGCGTATGTGCCATCAAATGCTTGATCACGTCAGCTGCTAAATCATCCGGGCGATAAAATCGGAAACCTCCTTTTTTTGATTTCCCTACCGCTGATCTATATCCGTTTACTATATATGCTTCCATTGATTATTGTGTTTATTAGTTATTTGGGTGGTTATTTAAGAATCAAGATGTTAGAATCAAGAATCAGGATGTTAGAATCAAGAATCAAGATGTTTAGCTTAAGTTCTAAGTATTTAATTTTGCCTTAAAACCAATAATCATCTTTTGAACTTCAGAGATATCAGCCTCTAATTGCTGAGCAGTTTCGTTAGAAATTAGACTTACTCTTTCAGCTATAATCATCTGGGTTTCCAGTTCAAAACTTTCACCCAAGCTTATTTCAAGAGAATTAGAAAACGACTTCGAGGAAGATTTTGCTGTCCCCTCTGCAATATTTGAAGGGATAGAAACTCCTGCCCGTCGCATTTGCGAAGTCATTCCAAATTTTTCTGAGACTGGAAATTCTGCAGTTATCTGATAGATTTTAACCGCTAGATCTACTGACTTTTGCCAAACTTTCAAATTCTTAAAATTATGCATGACAATTTAATTTAGGTTCATTCTTGACTC
>JBDNIP010000581.1:0-5453 GCA_041688245.1 Algoriphagus sp. | reverse complement strand
GGGAATCAACTCTAAAATACAGCTTGCAAAAAAAAGAGCCCGAGGATATCGTAACAGCAACAACTTTATCACTATGAGCTATTTCATAGCTGGGAAGCTCAAATTTGACTACCCATTATACACTAGGCAAAGCTGAAACTTAAAATTATTGATCATTTAGTTATTCTCCGAAATTCTATTACCCACTATGATGCATATTTAGCATTTATTGTGTTTACAGCATTTCAGATTTCACAATTCTTTTAGTGTAAGGCTACATAAGGAGTCATGATCAAATTCAGATCTGATTCAAAGTTCAATCTTTCGCTGTTTCTGTTGGATATCAATACTTCTTATCGATCGCTCCTCAAAGCTACCATGGATCTAGATGGATTTTATCAAAGTATTTAGGACAGCATAAGTTATCATTAATCCCGGAGCCAATCGTAATACTGGAAGTTTTCTCAGTACTTGATCCTTTCACAGGAAGTCGAATGTCTGGTTACTGGACTTTTGGACAGGCTTTACTGAAAAACTGGATTACCCCAATCCTTAAGATACTTTCACACGTTGGAATAATTTAATATCTTAAGTATCAGAAGCTCAAAGCAGGTACAAAAATGTATGTACATCAGTCGGATTGCAAAATTTCATAATTTTTATTCGCTTTTGTTTAATACCAGTACCGTGATAATCAGTTTTGACTAAAGACCCAACCGGACACTTTTACAGTACATTTTTAAACAGGTAAAAAAAACAAAACTCTCTAATATGAAAAATCAAAACCTCAGTCAAAAATTGATTGGTGATCATCTTATTTCTGGTAAGATGAATCCCGAAAGCGAAATTGCATTAAAAATTGATCAAGTATTGCTACAAGATGCCACTGGGACGTTAGTAATGTTGGAATTGGAAGGGTTCGATTTAAATAAGGTCAAAGCAGATATTGCCGTACAGTATGTAGACCATAATCTACTTCAAACAGATTATAAAAACATGGATGATCACATCTTTTTACAGTCAGCCGCAGCGCGCTTTGGATTCTGGTTCAGCAAGTCTGGAAACGGAATTAGTCATGTTGTACATATGGAACGTTTTGGTAAACCCGGGAAAACCTTATTGGGGTCAGATAGCCATACTCCGGCAGGAGGTGGAATTGGAATGCTTGCTATGGGTACAGGAGGTTTAGACGTAGCGCTAGCTTCGGCAGGTGAACCTTATTATATTAAAATGCCTAAAATTATGGGTGTTAAGCTCACTGGAAAGCTACCTGACTGGGTGAGTGCTAAAGATATTGTTTTAGAGATGCTTCGAAGGTATGATGTGACTGGAGGGCGAGGATATATCTTAGAATATTACGGCGAGGGCTTGAAATGCTTGAGTGCTTGGGACCGTCATGTGATCACAAATATGGGTACAGAGTTAGGGGCCACTTCGTCCGTTTTTCCCTCAGATGAAATCACTCGTGAATTCCTGCGAAAAGAAGGAAGAGAAGCCGATTGGATTAAGTTGGAAGCTGATGAGGGAGCATCATATGATCATTACGAAGAGATAAATTTATCTGAGTTAGAACCTTTAATTGCCCTTCCCAGCAGCCCGGGTAAAGTAGTTCCAGTAAGAGAAGTGAGCGGATTAAAAGTAGCCCAAGTTGTTATTGGCTCTTCTGCCAATCCCGGACTTCGTGATTTTTGGATCGTATCTCAGATTGTAAAAGGAAATGTATTGTCTCCCCATATTTCATTCGATATAAACCCATCTTCTCGTCAGGTCTTGGAGAATTTGATGGAAATGAATGCGCTAGGTCCATTGGTTGCTGCAGGTGCGAGACTTCATCAATCCGGTTGTATGGGCTGTATTGGTATGGGACAGGCACCTGCTACCAATACGATCAGTCTTCGAACAATGCCTCGGAATTTCCCCGGACGTTCAGGAACACTCGAAGATCAGGTCTATCTATGTAGTCCAGAAACCGCTGCTGCCGCTGCACTAATGGGAGAAATTACCGATCCGAGAGAACTCGAAACACTCAAGAATATTTCATATCCTAAATGGGAAGAACCCACCCACATTAAGATAAACAATAATATGCTAATTGCCCCTAATGGAAATTCTACTGAATTAATTAAAGGGCCGAACATTAAAACACTTCCTGATTTTGAAGCGCTTCCCGATGAAATGGAAATTCCTATTTTGTTGAAAATGGACGACAATATTTCAACCGATGGAATACTGAAAGCAGGTGCCGATGTGCTGCCTTTACGTTCAAATATTCCAGAGATAAGCAAGTTTGCTTATTATGCTATTGACGAAAGTTTCTATGATCGTGCCATTGAAAATCAAAAAAACTATAAAGGCTTTTGTGTTATAGCAGGTGAAAATTATGCCCAAGGCTCAAGCAGAGAACATGCTGCTTTGGCTCCTAAATACTTGGGACAAAAGTTTGCTATTGCTAAGTCTTATGCTCGTATTGGATGGCAAAATCTCATAAATTTTGGTATCATTCCATTTGAATTTAAAGATTCATCCGATTGGGATAATCTGGAACAGGGTGATATTCTACATATTGAGAACCTGAGGGCAACACTGAAAAATAATGATTCAATCTCTGCCACTGTCCAGGGAAAAGCGATGCTGATTCCGCTAACAGTTCGTCTTAGTACCAGACAAGTCGAAATTATCTTAAATGGAGGCGTCATAAATTATATAAAGAAAAAATGATTTTCAAAGCTACTTTTTAATGGATGTGTTTCACAATGGTGTTGATATCAAATTTTATCTAGTATGCATATCTCCAATACCACCAATAAAAGGCAAAAAACGATTTGATATATGATGAACACTAGTATCATCGGTACTGCTCTCGATTCGTTATTCGGCAAGTAATCGGCCTGCCTCGCCTTGGCGGGCCTGCCTCGCCTTGGCGGGTATTCCTGCCAGTGAAGCAAAGAAATAGAACCATTCACTCTTAGTCTAACTGAAATATCTAAAAAGGAGAAATAATCAATCGAATAAACTAATAGTTATTTACTAGTCCAATAAAAAATAGTGCAACAATCTTTTGTGATTATCGGTAATTTTTTAGTTTACCGTATTACCATTGGTTTATAAATTTATACTCTCCCAGCCAAAATGGATGATTTCATTAGATCTCAAAGGCTATGAAGCTAACGAATTTCATATTACTTAAATAATTGAATACAAGTCCGTTAAAAAAATAATATGGATATAATACTTATTAAATGTTGATCACGCGTAGTGAGCCTAATTGCTAGCCGAAAAGCTATTTTCTGAGACTTAAAAAATGAGAGTCTCTTTCAAGGAACTCTCAAATAATTTAATTTTTTTTATCAATCCTTTACTTTATGATTTGAAAGATTTTTTTAGGAGGTGCACTATGAATAGTTGTATCTATGAAAAAGGTAAGTAATCTAATAATACGGAGATTCAGGAGATGATATTATTAGATAAAACTGGTATTATTGGGAGAATTAAAGTTGAGAACGATCTGCAATAGAACTATAGCGCCTTCATTAAAGTAAATGTAAGCAGAAATCATATTTTTTTGAAATATCGGTGTCTATCATTAATTGAGCGCTAAGATTAGCAACAATTATTACAAATCAATTAACTTATAATTAAGTTAATTGATTTGTAATAATTTAATGCCTGAAAATAGTTCAAACCAGAATTTATTCTACTTTAAATAATGATTTTCTCAAAGAAAGGATTGATACCCCTTGAATCATTTCGTGATAAAAGATATATAAAATATTACTGATCAGAAGGACTGCAGAAAGAAAGCCTTTTGAAGAGTTTATAAACTTTGTAGCTTGAAGTCAGTTAATCCAAAATAGTAAAGAAATGAACAAAAATGCCTCAATGACTAAAAAAAATACCACACTACAGCGAGTTTTCGATAAACTATTCTCTGAGAATACCAGAGAAAAGACTGAAAAAATAATCCTTTTGGTAGCAATAGTGAGTTTTTTTATTCACTTAGCAATTATTTACCTAGCCAAATTTAATGTAATAGAGGTACCCGCAGATTCAGAATTATTTGACAGTCCCATCTCAGCTGCGTACACACCTTTTTCATTTATCCTCGTTTATGAAATTTATCTATTAATCTACTATTTACCTAAGTCTTTTACTACTTACATAATTAAACAATATGAAATTATAACCCTAATCATCATTAGGAAGTTATTCAAGGATTTATCCCTGTTAGAACTTTCATCGGAATGGTTTGAAATTAAAGGAGATCTTCAGTTTACTTACGACATAATTGCTTCAATATTGCTCTTCTATCTAATCTTTCTTTTCCAAAAACAGGGGAATCAAAAATTTACCAAGTTAAGTGAGATTCATCCAACAATTGGGAAGTTTGTTAGTACGAAGAAGTTGATTGCAATTATTTTGCTACCATTATTTTTTGTGATGGGAGTTTATACGCTAGTTAACTGGTCCACAGGTATCTCAACTTCTTCGCCAGAAATTATGCCTTTCGAGAGCATTAATAACCTCTTTTTTGATCAATTTTTCACCATATTGATCTTGGTAGATGTAGTCCTACTTCTAATTTCTTTTTTCTATACCAATCAATTCCATAAAATAATTAGAAATTCAGGATTCATAATTTCAACTATTCTAATACGAATGTCTTTTGGAGTGAGTGGGTTGGTCAGCACTATTTTGATTTTAATTGCAGTACTGTTTGGCCTCGCAATAATATCTATACACAATAAATACGAGAAAAACTCTCTACCTATTGGGTGATCATTTGTAGATATTTTACAAGCGAATAATTTCAGTGGTAGAATCATTACACATCTGAAGCAACACTTGGAGTAATATTAAATATAAATTAATATAATTGTATGATTTATTAAGGTTTCGAAATGTCTTTTATGACTATCCTTCGTATATATCAACCACTAAAACGCCAGCTCCTTACACGCTTTTATTTATATAATAATCACAACTTAAGAAATACAAAAATTAAATTACTGGCACAATTCCGGATAATCACAAAGTTTTTATGTATGAATGTTATGATAAGTATACAAATGGAATTAGAGTAAAATTTGGTTCTACCACGAATTTAATAGAGAAATTAGAAGTTAGGTATTTTTTCAATTTAGTTGATTCTTATAAATCGCAGTAAATCAGACAATACATGGTTTCAGCAAAACGCGAGTTTCCTATATTAAGTCACTTTATTTATATATTCCACTAACTTAAGGGTATAACCTAAAATTTTAATTGTATTCAGATCAAATTATGCTCCCAATAACAAAATGTATAAAAAGAGGGTAAGAGAAATTATTTAGATCATACCAGCAATAATTTTATTTACTTACAGGCTTGCAGAAAAACAAGTTTTTATATAGGATTTAGCTTAATTCTACTTTTAGACCCTGAAAAATCAGCATTTAATCAGGGGTAATTGATTGAATATCAATTAATCTTATACT
>JBDNIP010000580.1:0-2821 GCA_041688245.1 Algoriphagus sp. | reverse complement strand
GGTTCAGGAAACCCGCCATAAATCCAGAGATCTTGGCTGGATAGTTCTGCTTGTGTTTCCAAAATGGAAAGCGGAGTCATTTCCAAATAGTTGATCCGACCAGCCAAACTTTCGGAACTTTGACGAAGTAAAGGCGGGGATGCAGATCCAAGGATTACAAATCGACCGGACTTTCGATTTTCATCAATGACAGCACGCAATAATGGGAAAATCTCAGGAAGATGATGGATTTCATCTAAGATGACGGTTTTGTCCTGATTTTGGGAAAAGAATAATTCAGGATCATTCAGTTTATTGAGATCTGAGTTTTTTTCTAAGTCCAAATAAATAGCATTTGTATCAAGCAATAGTTGTTTTGCCAAGGTAGTTTTGCCCACTTGCCTAGGCCCTACTATCCCTGTGACAGGAAATCGGGCAATCGATTTTAGAAATTGGTTTTTGATTAGTCGCTGAATCATTCCTGCAAATCTAAAAATAAATTTTAGATTTGCAGGAATGATTCAATTATTTCATCGATTTCTGTCCTATACTCTTCGATTTTCTAGACTAATATTCAAATGTCAATTTCTAGTTATGAAAAATTCCTTTTATCTATTTTCGGTACTTGTTGCCCTGTATTTTGCCTGTTCCGAAAAAGAGTCCAACTCTGAGATGATTGATCCGATTCAAGAACTCGATTTTGAGGTAGTTGATTCGCTGATGGTAGATATCTTGCAGGACTTGATCGTCTTGGATTACCATTCAAAAAAAGATCAATACCTGATGAAAGAGCGAAGAGGTAATGGCATTTATTTGATTGATGGAGCTGGCGTAATCCTCTCGCAACCGGAACTTGTCGGCGAGGGGCCGAACCAAGTCTCTGTGATCTGGGAAGGGAGATTTTTTGGGGCCGAGCATTATATTTTCAAAGAAATGTCTGCGACCATGGACTTTCATGTGTATGATTCCGATTTCCAGAAAGTTGAAAAGATACCTGGAGCGGCAATAGGGTTGAATGCGATTTTTCTATCTTTTTATCGGCAGACTTTTACCGTTTGGGAGGAAAATGGAAAACCTTATCTGATTGGCGAAGAAGTCAATTCCTACAATCCTACCGACGTGGATTCGGATAAAATTGATGAAGACTTTTACAATCAGGTGAAATCAGGCTTTTTTTACGATCTCAACGCCGACTCGATCAGCTATCTGAATCTTTATCCCAATGCCTGGGAGCCAAAAAAGTCTAAGCGATGGGTTGGGCAGAGTTTTCCGTATTTGGCTTTTAATGCTCAGCTGCAACGAGCTGCAGTCATACCCCCTTTGGGAGATCAGCTATTTTTATATGACTTGGAAGATGGTCAATTAATCAATGAACAGGTAGTCGAACTCAGCCATCCCGATCGGAATCAATCTATTCCTGATACTTCCCGAGAAAATCTGCTCTATCCTTCTTTCAGTGATGTAAAAAACTTTGGGGAGTATCAGTTGGCTATTTTTTATACGGTCATACCTGAAGAAGTTTATTCAGAATTTCGGGCGAAAAACGAAAACTACACACAAGATCCGGAATGGAGAAAGGTGATAGCCCAATATCGAAAACCTCGATTCATTGTGATCAAAGATGGACAGCAGATTGGAATATTAAACGAATTGCCCGTAGCTGGCAATGTGAATCTCGGCCTTGCAGACGGCTCTCTATTGATTAAAGCTGCTGAAGGCGAAGTGGAGCGGGATCATAATTTATTTTATAGAATGAGGTTAAAAACCACTCAATAAAATAAATCATATACCACTACTCCGATGGAGAAAGTTAAGAACTCTAAAGGTCCACGTCTAAAATTGTAATCAAAAATACCTTCATCTGGTAGATAGGTGACATCTCCCTTGGTCAAGAATCGAATGCTGTTGCTGGTTTGGTAGGTAGTTTTGAATTCCAGCTTAGTGCTGCTATCCAAAAATGGCAGTGGAATCTGAATACCTGCACCCAAACGATAAGCTATTGCCCAATCACTATGGTCTAACTCTTTCTCTATTGGTTCTTCATCGATCGTAGCTCGAATCTGATAATTTGTAAACAGGTAATTGGCTCCAAATTGGGCTTCTATAAATGGGGTGAATTTTGCCTGCACAAGAGGTAGGTAGCGCATGGTGACAAATCCTGTTGCGATGTGATTATTTCTTCTCAGCCTTAGTTCATCGTTAAATCCCGTGTATAAATCTGTTCGCTTTTCCAGCTTGCTTCCATAGAGCCCGTATCCAAGGTCTAAGCCAATTTGTATGGGTGCTTGCTCAAATTCATAGAGCATAAATCCGGAAATTGTGGGAAAGAAAACCGAGCTAGCTTCTTTTTTAAGATTCCCGACAGAAGAACTTCCATTGAAATGTGCACCACCGAGGAAGAATTGAGCTTGGACTGAAAAAGCTAAAAAGAGAATAGGGAAAAGTAAAAGTTTTCGCATCAAAGGATTTTTGTATTGATACGGGAAAATGCCTTGTGGAGGTTTTGAGGAAAGTCTGGATTTTGGAATTCTCCTAAATTTTAGAATTACAAATTACGATTTACGGGATTTTGAAATCCTCCGTCTGTAAAATTCAATCGGAGAATGATTGGTTTGCTAAAACAAGAAGCCGTTTTTTATGGGATTACAAATCCCAAGATAGAGGTTCAAGATTACAAATCTTGAACAGCGGAGATTACGAGTTACGAGTTACGGGATTTTGAAATTCTCCGTCTGTAAAATTCAATTGGAGAATGATTGGTTTGCTAAAACAAGAAGCCGTTTTTTATGGGATTACAAATCCCAAGATAGAGGTTCAAGATTACAAATCTTGAACAGCGGAG
>JBDNIP010000579.1:0-2116 GCA_041688245.1 Algoriphagus sp. | reverse complement strand
TCTGCCACCTCAATTCTTACAGGATCATATCCAATGTAAGAGAATATCAAAGTTGCATCATCAGGAACAGAGAAAGCAAAATATCCATCCATGTCAGTGACAGTGCCAGAAGTAGTCCCCACGACTAGAATAGAAGCACCTGGAAGTGGTTCACCATTTTCATCCAATACCCTACCTGTGACATTTTTATCATCGATTTGGATTGAAACAGGATCAGGAATGGCACCAGCCAAACTTGATTTCTTAACATGAATATTTTTGTTGATTTGTTTAAACTCCAATTGAGTTTGCGCAGAGATCGAAACCAATATCTCATATAGACTTTGATAATCAGCATTCAAAGAAATCTTTGGAGAATCCTCGGTTTCTTTATTCGTGAATACAAAGTGAAAATCAGTAGATTTTTCAATCTCAGCAAAGGCATTTTCGATCAAAACTTCTTCAAGAGAAATTTTGATCATTACCTTATCAATTCCCTTGATTTGAGCATTTCCGTCCCAAGCGAAAAGCAAACTCATAGTTAGGCATTGGATTAGGAATGCGAAGGAATAGAGCTTAGTCATGCGTAACAGGTATAACAGTAATCGATTTTTCATATTTTAAGGTTTTTTAAGTATTACATAAATATTTGATTGAAAATTTCCTGGATTTATTTTCATATAAATTGAGGTTCAGGAATTTACCTTAACTGAGATTGTTTGCACATCTCCTATATTTAATTTTTTCTTCATAAGCATTCTAATTAGGGTTTATTGAAAAATATTTTCACTTCGTCTTTATTGATTTTATAGCTGAATCTGGCGGAATAGCTTAGTCCATTCAAAATATTTTCTAACGTTTCATCCTGAAAAACGCCATAAAGCATCAAGTCCTGACTTGGAGTGTTCTCACATATAAATTTCACACCGTACCAATTTTCAAGGATTCTTATTGCCTCTTTCAATGTTACTTTCTGGAAAAAAATCTTCTTCATCGTCCAAGCCAATACAAGCTGATCATCAAACCGACCTTTATCAATTGTCCCTGATTTTGGATTTATTTTTAGCATTTCACCTTTCTCTAAAAAGATATTGAGTGGATCGGATTGATCATATTCTACAGATACTTTTCCTTCTACCAGCGCTACTTTAAGATCTTCACCTGAATAAGCAGAAATATTAAAAGCAGTCCCAAGTGCAGTGGTAGCGACCCCTTCAGTTATTACTGAAAAAGGCCTTAAAGAATCTCTTGATACTTCAAAATAAGCCTCACCTTTTAAATAAACTATTCGTTTATCAGCCTCAAAATTCTTGATAAATCGAAGTGAACTACCTGAATTCAATAGCACTTTTGAACCATCATTTAGAATTAAAGTAGATTTAACTCCAGGCGGCACAATAAACTCATCATAAACCAAATCAGCAATAACTTCAGTTTTAACAGGCTCTTGCTTAAATAAAAGCCCAAAAATCAAACTGCAAGTGAAAGTTGCCAGCAAAATACAGGCAACTCTTAATTGCTGAGTAAACCAAGATCTGTTTCTAGTTTGAAATTCACTCCTTTTTAAAATTGAGTCTGAGTTTAACACCACCACCCTCCCTTTTTCTATTTTTTCATTATTCCATTTTTTGCTTTCTTTTTCTATTTGCTTCCACATTTCAAGAGATTCCATTTCTAAGATTCTGTGATTTGGATAATTCATATTCAATAGAATTTCTTTGGCAATTTTCGCATTCTTGACTTGACCAGGACTTTTTTCAAAGAGACGCTGCCAAAAATTGTTGGATCCTTGGGTTGGAGTAAAAACCCAAGCTCTAAACTCTCTATTTAGAACAAAATCTTCTATTGTAAAATTTGATATATTCAATTTTTTTATTCCTTTTAGTAATAAGGATCAATATTTAATTTTCTATCCTACTTTTTGAGAATCTTTTTTCATTTTTACATTATTAATAAAAAAATCAAAATTCAAGTATTGTTTTAATAAAAAGTGGAATGATTTATTAAAATTTTGGCAGAAGTAGCCGGACAAAAATCCTGTGACGAAAAAGAAGAATAAACAAAAATTGATTTTTTCCAGCTAAACTGATATTCAGTTTATTACAAATTAGTTTCAAAAAAAGAAGGTATTGATATA
>JBDNIP010000009.1:0-5088 GCA_041688245.1 Algoriphagus sp. | reverse complement strand
CGGTTTTATCGGTTGTGAGTTTTCGGTTGTGGGTTTGGTTTCGAATCTTTTAATGGGACTTTCTAGGTTGGAAATGCTGTGGTCTTGCTGTTTTCGGTTGTGGGTTTTCGGTTATGGGTTTTGGGTTGGGTTTCGAATTTTTTAATGGGACTTTCTAGGTTGGGAATGTTGTGGTCTTGCTGTTTTCGGTTTTCGGTTGTGAGTTTTCGGTTGGGTTTGAATTTTTTAATGGGACTTTCTAGGTTGGGAATGTTGTGGTCTTACTGTTTTCGGTTTTCAGTTATGGGTTGTGGGTTGGGTTTCGATTTTTTAATGGGACTTTCTAAGTTGGAAATGTTGTGGTCTTACAGCTTTCGGTTGTGAGTTATTGGTTGTGGGTTGGGTTCGATTTTTTATTGGGATTTTCTTAGTTGGGAATGTTGTGGTCTTACTGTTTTGGGATGATTTTGGTTTTCGGTTTTGGGTTTTTGATGCTTGAGATTTTTTATACTGCGACTGAGAAAGATCGAATCCTAGTAGATTTAGAAAAAGGCTCTTAGCTTCAGTCGGATTAAGTCTATCGCTACCAAGTTCAAGTGACATTAAGCAGCTTTTTATCCTTTACTGCTGCTATTGCGGGTATACATAATCAATCTTTAAGATTTAATTAATCCGTTATTTTCTATCAGACTACCAATCTTAATCTACTTACATCCACTAAAAAACCCTAGGCTTTAACTGCCTAGGGTTTTGATTGAGTTAAATACAGAAACTTCATCGACTGATTTTTACGATTACCCAAGAATCTCTAGCTAAGAAAACTGGAAACAGTCTGTTTAAATCCGATTCAGTTTTCTTTACTGACTCTATTTAAACGCCTGCAAACCGGTGATCTCTTGACCCAAAATCAATAAATGGATATCATGTGTGCCCTCATAAGTCAAAACAGATTCCAAATTCATCATGTGACGCATGAGTGGGTATTCCCCTGTGATGCCCATGCCACCGTGGATTTGTCTCGCCTCACGAGCGATATTTATAGCCATCTCCACATTGTTCCGCTTTGCCATAGAGATATGCACAGTTTTGGCAGTTCCTTCATTCATCATTTTCCCTACTTTCCAAGCTAATAATTGTGCTTTGGTAATCTCGGTCAGCATCTCGGCCAGTTTCTTTTGTGTCAATTGGAATCCTGCCAGTGGCTTGCCAAATTGAATTCGCTCAGCAGCGTATTTACGAGCGGATTCGTAGCAATCCATCGCTGCTCCGATAGCTCCCCAAGCGATTCCAAATCTTGCTGAATCCAGACACATCATCGGCGCTCCAAGACCAGATTTGTGAGGAAGTAAATTTTCCTTTGGAACTTTCACATTATCAAAAACAAGCTCTCCGGTGCAAGAAGCTCTCAATGACCATTTACCATGGGTCTCTGGAGTAGAAAAACCTTCCATTCCCCGCTCCACAATAAGGCCATGGATTCTTCCTTCTTCATTCTTCGCCCAAACCACGGCAATATCAGCCATAGGAGAGTTGGAAATCCACATTTTGGCACCGTTCAACAGGTAATGATCTCCCATATCCTTGAAGTTGGTCACCATTCCACTTGGGTTGGATCCATGATCTGGCTCTGTCAAACCAAAGCATCCTAAAAATTCACCTGAAGCAAGTTTCGGTAAATATTTTCTCCGCTGCTCCTCCGAGCCAAATTTGTAAATCGGATACATTACAAGTGATCCTTGCACCGATGCAGTTGACCGCATCCCCGAGTCTCCTCGCTCGATTTCCTGCATCACTAGTCCATAAGCTATGTAATCCAATCCACCACCACCATACTTGATAGGAATCTGCGGACCGAATGCTCCAACGTCTCCAAATTTCTTTACGATGTCATATGGGAAATAGGCTTTTTGAGCCCAATCTTCGATGTAAGGTGAAATTTCTTTTTTCACAAAATCACGGATTGAACTTCTGATTAATTTATGTTCTTCCGTAAGCAAATCGTCCAAATCTAGAAAATCTACCCCCTCGAATGTATCCTGCTTTTGAGATTTTTGGATTGCAATAGCTTCCATAATATTTTGGTTTATTAGAATGAATCAATGACTTTTGTAGTAGAATAAAAGCCTTATTCCTTAACATCGAAGTAAATAAATTGGAAGCTAAAAAGCTACCTTTTTCACTAAAAAAGTATTTATGCATGAGTCTGAATTTGACCCAAAAATATTAGACAAAATCCACGAACTGCAGGAGAAGTTTAAGGCTTCGGGACAGGATATGCTTTCCTATCTTGAAGGCTTGCTGTATGCTGACTACCTGACCTACTGGGAGTACATCAATCTAGATGTCTTACTTTCACTGCAGCAACCAAAAACCAGCTTCAAAGACGAGAAGATCTTTATTATCTACCATCAGATTACGGAGCTTTATTTCAAATTGATTATCTCTGAAATGGAGCAAATCTCGGATGAGGATGTGATCACGGAGGTTTATTTTATCGAGCGAATGGAGCGAATCATGATGTATTTTGATCATTTGATCAGCTCTTTTGCAATGATGTGGAAAGGCATGGAGCGCGAGCAGTTTTTAAAATTCAGAATGTCATTGCTTCCGTCTAGTGGTTTTCAAAGTGCTCAATACCGAGAAATCGAACTGATGGCAGCAGATGCTTTCAACTTGGTAGCCCTTAAATTTCGAGATGAGCATGATTATCACTCGCCTTCTGATGACTTGTTTCAGCATTTGTATTGGCAACAAGGAGCAATCGAATTGGCCACTGGTCAAAAGACGTTGACGCTGAAAAACTTTGAGCTCAAGTATGGTAAAAAACTAATCCAACTAATTGAAAATTACAGGCGGAAAAATCTTTGGCAAAAGTATATGAGTCTGGGGAAGCCTAGTGATCAGCTAACTGAAATTATGCGTCAGTTTGATCTGAAAGCTAACGTATTTTGGCCCTTGGCCCACTACAAATCCGCAGTGCGATACCTTCAAAAAGATACAGTGGATATCGCTGCTACAGGGGGAACAAACTGGCAGAAATACCTGCCTCCGCGTTTCCAAAAGTTGATTTTCTTTCCAGAGCTTTGGTCAGAAAGTGAAAAAGAAGAATGGGGGAAAGGTTGGGTAGTAAAAGAGGTCTTTGGCGAAGTTTGATCTTCAAAATTATTGAGTTGAATAATCTCAGTAGCCTGATTTTCTTTGTTTAACTGGTGTAGTTGAGGATAATATTGAAATTCTAATATCCCACATTTTAATAGCTATCAAGGTGCTAAACCAGTTATAAGTCTTTAAGCCGGTGAAGGCAAGATTATAAATTACTTACCTACAGCCTTCTGAGGGTGGAGCTGCGCGGTTCCGCTCCCAGAAGGCTTCTTTTTTGTGTTATTCAGTCTGCCGCCATCCCGCTTAACTATAGGGACCGAAGATTATGAATTGTTTCAGTCCTTCTGATCTCTTTTTGACTGAAATAAAATCATTCCTCTAGCTATGTTTTGAAGATCAGGCTGCCGGTATACTTACTGCCACGCACAAAAAATTTTAGCCGTTGATCGGGAAATTATCCAGTGCCAAGTCCTACGGATTAGTAGGAATTCGTATATAAAAAGTCTGAATCAAATCTCTTAGCGGAAGACGGTGCGACGTGGTCGTTCCGACAAACATGTGGAGCAAATCGACGGTATTGATCTTATCTAGCCACGGACAAATTACCGCTCCAGAGGATAAAATGAGTTGAAAGTCAATCTGACATTTCCATTCCAAGCTTTCACTAAATCACTTTGAGTGTAAGAAGCTCCCATTTTACCTTTCAGATAGCCTTTTCGGTTTGATGCAATTACAGTCCAAGGGCTGAATTTATCTTTTCGCTCAAATTTTTTTTGCTTTTCCTGCATGTAAAAATGCGCAGGTAGGTGATCGTGACAATGATGATCTGAAAATTTTCTAGGTATGACGAATTGCTTGAAAATTTAACATTAAAAAATAGGCTCATTCCTTGTTCAAATTTGATTCAAAATTAAGCTTGAATCTACGCAGATAACTAATACAAATAAATAACTTGAAGATTAAATGATTGAAAACCAAACGGCTAAAAATGTATTTCCATTTGGATTCAGAAATCAGTACTGTTAACAAATTAAGAATTTTAAAAAAAGGCAATGCAAATCCCATCAATCTCATGCATTTTTAGGAAAGCCTTTTTTATGAAATACCCTCAAATTCAAAATCAGCAGAAAAATGTTTAACAGAAGAGAATTTATTAAAACAATTGGACTGACCACCACTGGAATCGCTGGATTTGGCGGAAGTGTTTTTGCGGCAGCGTCTGGAAAGAAGTTAATTTCCCCATCTGTGTTCAGCCCTATCCGGATTAGAGGAAAAGTAACCACGGGAGGAACTGGATTGCATCGGGTGGTGATCTCTGATGGCAGATCTGTGGTGACCACAAATTCCTCAGGCGAGTTTGAACTCAATTCAAGCACTGATCGAGACTTTGTCTTCCTTTCTGTACCGGCAGGTTTCGAGTTTAAAAAGTTAGCAAATGGCTCATCTGATTTTTTCCTAAAAATAGATAAAACCAAAGCTGACCAAAATCTTTATTTTGATTTAAAGAAAGTAGCAGATTCTGACGAAAACCATCATTTCCTGCTACTCTCAGATACCCAGATTCAAAATGAGTACGAGGCTAATCAACTCTTGACAGTGGCTGCTCCTGACGTTAAAAAGACGATTCAAACAATCGATGATCCGAATATTTTTGGAATTGGATGTGGTGATTTGGTCTTTGATCGGCTGGAATTATTTAATGAATACAATCAATCTGTTCAGCTGTATGATATTCCTTTTTTCCAAGTCATTGGCAACCATGATATGGATTTTGGAGTGCGCTCAGATGAATGGAGTAATCAGACATTTAAGGGGCATTACGGCCCAACTTATTATTCCTGGAATCGGGGAGAGATTCATTATGTGGTTTTGGATGATGTATTTTATCTCGGTACTTCTTCCAAGTATATCGGATACATTCCTGAGGAACAGCTGGCTTGGCTAGAACAAGATTTGGCACAAGTTGAAAAAGGTAAAACTGTGGTTGTTGCCTTGCATATTCCAACT
>JBDNIP010000578.1:0-4124 GCA_041688245.1 Algoriphagus sp. | reverse complement strand
ACTCGGTCTGTCTGGATATCAAGTAAGAAAGTGGATAGCCTGGTATCATCATCAGGCGCTGGTAATGATGGCCTGTGTTTATTTGCAACAAGTCAAATTCGAAACTAAACAAGAATACGGACTGATGAGCGTGAGGGATGCAAGAATATTGATCATTGCACACCTGTTTACAGACCCTTATACCACTGAAAAGCTTTATAAACAAATGAATATCAGACACGCTGCAAGACAAAAAGATATCGACAGGTACTATCAAGAATCCGAATACTAGAGTCTAAAAGTAGAATTAAGTAAGGTTGCAAACCCATAGAGACAATGGTGTTGTGCCGGGTTTTATCGCCAAGTCGATAACTCTCGCACAGACGAAGGTATTCATAGACTTTTTGGCTTTTTAAATCTGTCTTAACGATGGTTTTTATAAACATTTCGCAAAAACACCAAACGCAAATACAACAAATAAATAATTTCGGGGACTATAAATTGTTTTTCAAAAAATAAATAATTATAACTTATTGAAATTCATCAGGTTGAATTTTTATGTAATTGGAAATAATTTCAAAAAATATCAATTTTATGATTTATTTGTGATTTTAAACCCTTTTTATCGGGGAAAATCTGCAAGTTGGGCTAAATAATTTAGGTTTCTGAATTAGCTTCTGACTTCCAATACCTTCGGCGCGCTGATTTTAACTATTAGACTTTCAATACTTTGTTGTCCATACGTTTATATGGTTAAAAAAGACCTGAAAGGTTTTCTGTCACCATTACTTTTCGTCTTGGTGCTCCTGCATTTGACTCTTATTCTCATAGTGTAATTGTGGGGCGGGAGATCAAAATCTCATACTCTTTAATTCCATGGGTTGCACGCTCGGCTGTTTTTGGTCGCGCCTTCAGCGCTACCATCAAGTAGATCTTTGTGTTTCTTTGCTAAACCTCAGCAGTCTTTGTGGTAAAAAAGGAAAAATCTATACTCAAAACCTTCGAGGTCCCTTGGTTTTCGTTTACAAATCAAAGTTGGTAATAAAGACTTCAAAGGTTAGGTAGATTTTCAGACTTACATACCTCCGGCAGGCTGACTTCAGCTTTTAGTTTCCATGTCTTCGGCAGGCAGGCTCACTTCAGGCTTAAGCCTTCCCCTACCATTCTCTCCCCACTGGGATCACTTTCCAATTCTTATCGAAGTAAGGGGTTTGTGCATAAAACCACTGATAGATTGCTCTGGGAGATTTCGCAAAATCAGCATCACTGGCCTTTTTGGACTCAAATCTTGTTTTCAAATCTGCATCCTCGGCCAGCATTTTTGCAATCAATGGCTCCATGATGTAGGTTTCCATGTATTCCGTCTGGGTGAAAATGGTATTGAAATAGCCCCACTGGAAAAAGCTATCCACAGACTCTGGTTCCAATAAAATAACTACTAATTCTCCTAAAGCCTGATCTGTTTTCACACGAACAGAACCCGGATTTAGCGACAGGGTCTTATATGTTTGATCCAGCTCCGAAGATTGCACACGCATCATTCCTTCATAAGGCTGATTACCCATTTTATAATTTCCCACTGTGGAAAACTCGAGTTTGAGCTCCTTTGCTTCGGTTAAAGTTTCGAGTTCGATCCCATGCTTTTTCATCTTTTCAATAAGATTCCCCCATTCTGCAGGAATCCAATAGGCTTTTGGAATGGAGACCGAAAGCTCAGGCACGTCCATTAATAGACTTGGAACCACTTGCGTGATTGGCTTCCCCTCCCATTTTACGTATTCTACGCCGGTAATCTCAGAGGTAACTTTCGAGGAGGCTACGCCAAGAAATTGAATGGAGTCTGCAACGGTTTCCCTGAATTTGAATTTGACCGGAATACTTTCTTTCGGTTGATTGGAGTCAGATTCAACTGCGGCTTGCAAGGCCTCGAAATGATCTCCCAGCGAATTGATTGCTTGTTCTAAAAATACATAAGTTCCCAAAACTCGCTGTTCAAATGGTTTCAAAGCGTGATTCTCAATTAGGATTGAAGCCATGTGTCGAATGTCTCCATAGGTATGCGAAAATCGTGGGCTAAAGGAGAAAGCGATGTTTCCTCCAGAAAAATCATTTCCATTAGCTGCGAATAGTAGCGGTCCGGGAATATGCCCCATGGCACTTAAAGCTTGATCTATTTCCGGCTGAAAGCTAGTGGATAGCCAAGCCGAAATAGCCGGCGAATATCCTCCTGCAGCAACATAACCATAGGTGATGTCATACTGATAATCTGCCCCGTCAGTGACGTGCACATCGATATAAAGGTCAGGATCATATCTGGTTATTATATCTGCTAGGACTCTAATTCCAGCAGTTTCAAGCTTGGTATAATCGCGATTCAGATTCAGGTTTTGAGCATTGGTTCGCCAGCCCATGTCTATAGGTCCCCGTTGATTTACTCGACCAAATTCACCTCGCCGCTCATGCCCATCCACGTTCAGGATTGGGATAAAGAGGATATTTGCTTTGGTAAGCAACTCCTTTTTATCACCCAAGGCTATATCCCGAAGAAGCATCATTGCGGCATCTTTTCCGTCGATCTCTCCAGCATGAATTCCAGCTTGAATCAAAATCAGGGGCTTTCTGGATGTGGACAATTCAGATGCTGAAAAATCTCGGTCTAAGGAAGCTATCATTAAATGGATCACTCGGCCCTGTTCGGAGATGCCTGCATTAGTCATCGTAAGGTAGGCAGATTCACTAGCTAGCCTTTCGAGCCAAGCCATAGTTTCTGCATAGCTTGGAGATTCCAATCCTTCAGATTTTTCAAAGGGAGTTGCCCAAGGATCAGACTTATCCGCAATCAATTCCCGACTTTTTCCATCCCAAGGAAGTGCTGGAGGCATAATGTCTTGGGCAATAACTTCCCAAGTGACTAGCGTTGAGACTAGAACAAGGAGAAAAAAGTGAGTGGTTTTCATAGTTGGCTTTTTACTTGGACTAAGGTAAGATAAAATAGAAAGGTTGTAGGAAGGGATTTATTCCAATACTTAATAAAAATACGATCAAGTTTTGTAAGCTTTTATAATAGATTCAAAAAGATGAAATGCTTTCTCCAAAATGCAAAAGCCCATGATTGTATCTCAACCATGGGCTTTCATTTTCCGGTAAAGGGGATTAAGAATTATACATCCGCTCGTAATACTCCTGAGCCATTCGATTGCTCTCGAAGTTCTCCACCACGTCCTTCATTCCACGTTGTACGATTGATTTCCAACCCGCTTTATCTTCATAATAGCTTGGAAGAATCTCGTTTTCAAGTACATCGAAAAGATTATTCATATCGTATTCGTCCTGATCTGGTACAGACATGGTTTTGTAGTCCGCAGCCGGTACGATAAAGCTGTTTTCACCATGCTCCGCAAACTCACAGATCCAGCCATCAAATGTGGAAAAGTTAACTGAGCCATTCATTGAGGCAGTCATTCCTGAGGTACCCGAGGCTTCCCTTGGCACTCGTGGATTATTCAACCAGACATCTGAAGCCTGCTTTAGCCGCTTGCTCAAGGATAATTCATAATCCACACAAATAGCTATGTTTGGATAGTTTTTAGACAGATGAACTAGCTGATTAAAAACTGAAATGGCTCCATAATCCATTGGATAAGGCTTACCTGCCCAAATGATCTGAACCGGATGTTCCGTATTTTTCATCAAGGCATCAAAACGTACCATATCTCTGGTCAACAAGTCTGGTCGCTTATAGCCTGCAAATCTTCTTGCCCAAACAATCGTCAATATATTAGGATCAAATAATTTACCAGTTTGATCGGCAACGATTTCAAATGCCCGCTTCTTTAGATGATGCTTTCGATCTTCAAACTGCTCCTCATCATCCGACTCCATATACTGATAGAGCTGCTTGTCCGCCCAATAGTTGAAATTCTGCGAATTTGTCACATGCGTGATTTCAGGAATATTTTCGTAATCTTTCCACATTTCGCGGCTGACTTCACCATGCAACTTACTTACGCCATTTGCTTTTCTTGCAAATCGAAGCGCTGCCAAACTGTGGTTGAATACATCTCCGTGCATCCCAGTAAGCTTTTTGACATCTTGGATGGAATACCCATTAAAATAGCCCATTCGCTCACAAAGGTAAATATCGT
>JBDNIP010000577.1:0-3319 GCA_041688245.1 Algoriphagus sp. | reverse complement strand
ACGGGAAGATTTCCATCGGGTCTCATACCCATATTTCGTTGGAGCGTATTTCGGGTAAACTGATGATGATAGCCTGCTTGAATATTTGCCTGAGCTTTGTCCCAATCTTCAAATGGTGTTTTGGTTTTTACCCGTGTCATATCCTCAGGGAGCATTTCGGTCACGAAGATATCAAGGCGCATATCATTGTCCAGATCGGCGATGTCAGCACCCATTGACCCAAGACTGATTTCCGGAAGAATCTCTGGAAGCGATTCTTGGAAAGTGCCGTCTTGATTGTTGAGGTAAAGGTAGTCTCGCTCAAAGAAATCGTTTGAGACATACAAATCCGGCCAGGAGTCGCCGTTCAGATCTGCTACAGTGACTCCAAGTCCATAGCCGATGGAACTTCCATAGATGCCCGCGGCCTCGCTTACATCGGTGAAGTGATCTCCTTCGTTGCGATAGAGTTTATTTCCGCCATCGGGATCCCGTTGGTCGCGCTGTCCCAGACGTAGGTCGTAGATTCCAACAGATCGACCCGAGTTTGACAAAAGGTACATGTCCAGATCGCCGTCTTTGTCATAATCAAAAAATACCGCATGCTGGGAAAGGCCCGAATCAGCGATGCCGTAGGCTTCGGATTGTTCTGAAAAAGTAGAATAACCTCTGTTGATGAACAGCTCATTGTGTCGGTTTTCACCCCCTGGAGGGCCTGACTTGCAGACAAAAATATCCAGTAGGCCATCGTTATTGATATCCACCATACTGACTCCGGTAGACCAGATATCAGTTGTCGCCAAGCCGGCTTCTTGGGTAATATCTTTGAATGTCAGATCACCCATATTCAGATACAGCTTGTTGGAGGTCTGATTGCCGGCAAAGAAAATATCCAGCAGTCCATCGTTATTGATATCGCCCAGCGCTACTCCGGCGCCATTGTAAAAATTACGAAAGGTGTACGGGTTGACCTGTTCGGTATAGCTCAGGTCATTTCTGAAGTTGATTCCAGATTCTTCGGGCGATAAAAGCTGGAATAGAGGTGTAAGTTTTTGTGATTCTTGTTTGCAGGAAAAAAGAAGGATAAAAACCAGTACAATCGGGATTTGATGCTTCTTCATGAGTATGTTAAAAAAAAGGAAGTACACAAATGTGCACTTCCTTTAACTGGGATGATTTCATTCAATTAATAACCTGGATTCTGTGTGAAGTTCGGATTGGTATTAACAATATTTATAGGAATAGGGAATAAAGATCTGAAAGGCTCAGACTGTCCTTTTTCCCACCATGGCTGATTCCACTTGCCGAATCTGATTTGATCAGTTCTTCGGGAAGCTTCAGCAAACATTTCGAATCCACGCTCATCGTACAATGCATCCAAAGTAACATCAGGTAAAGGAGCTATTCCCGCTCTTGATCTTATTTGGTTGACAGCAGTAAGAGCAGCAGCGGTTTTCCCCTGACGGAAAGCAGCTTCAGCTTTAGTCAAGATCATATCTGCCAGTCGTATCAAGACATAATCGTTGTTCATATGTTGGCCTGCTCCATCTGCAAATTCATATTTTCCCACTCTAGCACCTGCCTGACGCAACGCATTCGGAGCCAGTTCATTGATTCTAGGTGTGAAAGTCAATGGGGGTCCATTAGGATCTGTCGCTTCTGCCTGCACATCCAATAGTCTAGCTCCAGTAGCTGAGAATTGATCTCCTACGATAAAAGATTGTTTTCTTACATCAGCATCATCAAACCTATTGTAAAATTCCTCTAGTGAAGCATAGCCATTCCAAGGCTGCTCTTGGAGATCATACGTAAACTGATTTTCATAATGAAGGGTCATTTGTGCCAAGTTGAACCCTGTTGCATTATTTTCATCATAAGGAAGTGTCAAAATATTTTCAGTAGATCCTCCGTTTCTTACTGAAAAATTATCGAAGAAATTTGAGCTAAGAGAATAAGGTCCTGAAATTACGATATCCGCCATTGCTTCAGCATCCGCCCAACGAGCTGTGCCAGTGTAAATCTCTGCATTGAGGTATAATTTGGCCAAAATCGCATGAGCGGTATAAAAATTCATCGTGGTCTTATTAGGCTCCTTGGATAAAAGAGCCACATTTTCAAGCACCGAACGCTCAATAAAATCAAATACTTCCTGACGTGAATTATTTTTAGGGTTACCTCCCAAACTTTCTTCCGTAACAATCGGTACATTTCCAAAGCTATCAATCAACCAAAGGTAAACAAGTGCTCTCAAAACGCTTAATTCAGCATTCAATAACTCCAAATCTGGATATTGGACCAAAAGGTTATTAATCTCCCCTATGGCAGTATTCATATAATTGTATGAATTTCTAAACGGTTCATCTGAAGGTAACCACTGATGCCGATGCATTCTGAGCCATAGCCCGCCATCTTGCCAGTCAGCACCTTTTTGTGGGATAGCTATCTCATCAGAGGATACTTCATGTATAGAATAAATGCTATTGTGACCTCCCCAGCTGTCAACTATTCTTGAATAGGCCGAGGCTTTCAATACATCTATTAAAACGGGATTTTTACTACTATTTACTTGTTCTTGCGTTACTCCATCGAGTACCTCTTGGTCAAGCTCCCAGCAGGAACTTACAAGAATTGGGGTCGCCACCACCATCAACATTCTACTTATATTTTTTAACATATCTAGGATAGTTTATTTATTATTTAAAATTCAATGTCACACCCATCGTGAAGGATCTGGTTTGGAAGTAAGTACTTCTTCGTTCAATTCCTGGAGACAGTGCGGCTGTTAATCTGCCATTTAAATCACCTCCGGCTTCAGCGTCAGTTAAACGAGCCTCTGGGTCAATACCCGTGTATCCAGTAATGGTGAATAGATTCTGAGCAGCAAAGTATGCCCTTAAAGAACCCAAATTTTTGGAATTGGTTTTAAAATTATATCCTAATTCCAAGTTATCCAATCTGATAAAGGAGGCATCTTCCACGTAAGAACTATTATAGGTTTGTTCTGAAGTAACCAGCGGATTGGTAGGAGTCTTATCGGTCACTACAGAATTCCAAGTGTTACCACTCGCGTCCCCATTCTCATAAAAGCCTCTGTAAGAATTGTAAAGATCATGACCCCATACACCTCGGAAGAAGAAATTCAAAGACCATTGATTGTACATAAAAGTGTTGGCAATACCGAATTCGCCTTTCGGAAGACCATTTCCTACTTTCTCCCAATTATCAGGATTGTCAGTGGATAGGATGTATTCTCCGCCGTCAGTATAGCCAAGTAATCGTGGAGCATAAATATCACCTAGGGTCTGACCTACTCTGTTGTAAATTATAGGATTATTATTTT
>JBDNIP010000576.1:0-1375 GCA_041688245.1 Algoriphagus sp. | reverse complement strand
GCTGGTCATGGGGACACGGGCTGGAGACATCGATCAATCTGTGATTTTTCATTTAGTAAGCGAGTTGGGCTATAGTTTGGACGAGGTAAACTCAATCTTGAACAAACAAAGCGGAATGCTTGGCCTGACCGGATTGAGTGACATGCGAGATATTCGAAATAAATATATTCAGGGCGAACCTAAGGCCGTTTTGGCCTATCAACTTTACGCGTATCGAATTAAAAAATACATTGGTTCGTTTGCTGCAATTCTAAATGGATTGGATGCAATTGTCTTTACTGCTGGAGTTGGGGAAAATGATTATTTGACGCGAAAATTGGTCTGCGAGGATTTGGATTTTCTCGGAATCACCTTGGATGAGTCAAAAAACGAAGCTCACGAAAAAGGCATCGGTGCCATTGAGAAATCGAATGGCCAAGTCAAAATTTTGATCATCCCTACCAATGAGGAGTTGGAAATCGCCAGACAGTGTTTCGAGTTGCTAGGCTAATCAGTTTGAAAGCGGAACAAAGGGCTCTACATGAATCAATACATTCCCTAATTCGGGAATTTCTTCACAAAGCCGATCCTTAAGTTGATGCGATATATGATGTCCTTCTTTTACGGAAATCTCCCCGTCTACTATAGCATGCAGATCGACATGGTATTTCATGCCAGCCTTTCGGATAAAGCATTTCTCAGTGTCTTTGACGCCTTTGACCTCAACAGAAATCAGACGGATTTTTTCAGTTAGATCCTCGTAAATATTTTCATCCATCACTTCTCCAAGCGCTGGTCTTAATATTTTATAGCAGTTGTAAAGGATTAAAACTGCGGCAAATAAAGCCGCATAATCATCGGCTACCTCAAAACCCTTACCTCCAAATATGGCAATGGAAATACCCACAAAAGCTGCAATGGATGTAATCGCATCCGAGCGATGATGCCAAGCCTCAGCTTTCAGAGCTGAGCTTTTAAGTTTTTTGCTTCGCTTATTGACAATTTGAAAGGAAATCTCCTTCCAGATAATTATAGCTGCAAGAATAATAAGGGTAAATGGTTTTGGGATCGCGTGTGGGTCTTGGATATTAATTATTGCCTGCCAAGCTATAGTAGCGGCTGAGATCACCAAAAAAACCACTACCAAAAAAGTGATCAGCGGTTCAGCTTTACCATGACCGTAGGGATGGTTTTCATCTGCGGGTCGCTCAGCATACTTCAATCCGATCAATACCAAAATGGATGAAAAAACATCCACTACTGATTCGATTCCATCAGCTATCAGTGCAAAAGAATTTCCAAAAACCCCGGCCAAGAACTTGATCGCTGCCAAAAACACACTGCTGACCATGCTGAAAATAACGGTTCGGATCGCAAGTGTAGGTCTGGACATGGC
>JBDNIP010000575.1:0-5421 GCA_041688245.1 Algoriphagus sp. | reverse complement strand
GTGGTAACTTCTGAAGTCATGTTCAACTCCCACTTAATATCTTCACCAAAGTCTTTTACCAATTCTTCCAAACAATTGTTTTTAATGACTTCCTTCAGCGGACAGGCTGGAGTTGTAAGCACCACATTGAAGCTTACAGTACTTCCGTTTATTTCAATTTTCTGAATCATTCCCAGAGTTACAAGATCTTTTTTAAGGTCTGGATCTTGTACTCTGGAAAGTGTTTGTAGGATTTTATCCTTAGTTACTGACATGTATGTTTTCAGATTATATCTGCAATTTATATTTTCTCTTTAGTTTTAAAAAGCAAAACTCAATGATTGGATACTAAACTTAGCATAAGGAAGAATAGTTCTTGATGTCTTGCTTAAGATTCATTGCTTGAGTGATTAACTTTATATTCTTTTATAAAACATGGGAATCAGTAAGCTAACAACAGACAAGGTCAAAGAGCGAATGGACATCGAAGAGGTAATCGGTGATTACGTATCGTTGAAGAGAAAAGGTCAAAACTTTTGGGCCAATTGTCCTTTCCACGGAGAAAAAACACCTTCTTTTTCACTCTCGCCGGTAAAACAAATTTATAAGTGCTTTGGATGCGGGAAAGCAGGAGACCCGATTCAATTCGTTATGGATATCGAGGGTATTGGTTTCCAAGAAGCTATTCGGCACATAGCCAAGAAGTATGGAATTGAGGTAGAAGAAGATCAAGATCGAACGCCAGAGCAAGACCAAGCTCAAAGTGAACGTGAAAGCTTGTACATCGCATTAGGCTTTGCACGTGATTTTTTTGTCAAAAATCTGCAAACAGAAGAAGGAAGATCCATTGGCCTGAGCTATTTTAATGAACGAGGTTTCACTCCCGAAATCCTTGAGAAATTTGATCTGGGTTATGCCCTTGATGGATGGGATCATTTCTTAAAAGCTGCAAAAACTGCAGGCTTTCAAGAAGATATTTTAATTAAAGCAGGACTTGTTCTTCAAAAAGAAAATGATGCTACCCGAATTTATGATCGTTTCAGAAGTAGAGTAACATTTACTATTCACAACGTCGGAGGTAAGCCAATAGGATTTGGTGCAAGAATTCTCACCAAAGACAAAACTCAACCAAAATACATCAATTCCCCAGAGACCCCAGTATATCACAAAGGTGATGTGCTTTATGGAATGTTCCAAGCCAAAAAATCTATCCGAGAGAAAGACAATTGTTTTTTGGTGGAAGGCTACACAGATGTGGTTTCTATGCATTTGTCAGGAATTGAGAATGTGGTAGCCTCATCTGGAACATCCCTTACAGATGGACAAATCAAACTAATCAAGCGATTTACTAGCCAAGTTACGGTATTGTATGATGGTGATGCAGCTGGAATCAAAGCTTCGCTGCGAGGTATTGATCTCTTGCTTGAGGGGGGGCTTAATGTGAAAGCAGTTGTGTTTCCAGATGGAGAAGATCCTGATAGCTATTCCAGAAGAGTTGGAACACAAGAATTCCATAAATATCTGCAAGAAAATAGTCGTGATTTTATTGGCTTCAAGATTGGGTTGTATCAAGAGGAGTTTCAGCAAAATCCAATTCGTAAAGCCGAGGTAATCCGTGAAGTGGTTCAAAGTATTGGTAAAATTCCTGATGCGATTATCCGTTCTGTCTATGTTAAAGAGGCTTCTGGGTTATTGGGAATTGATGAAGAAATCATCCATGCCGAGTTAAACAAGTCATTCTTAAAGAATCAAAAAGAAGCCTATACCAAGTACAAGCAAGAATCTGAAGCTGAGGAGGCTGTTCAAGAGTTAATTCAAACTGATTCGGGCGTTTCAGTAGAGGAGATTCTTAAAATTCAGGAACGTGAAATGATTCGATTGCTAGTGAATTATGGTTCACATATTCTGCCAGATCAGGAAATATCACTTTCAAAGTATCTACTCTCTGAAGTAGAGGAATTAGAATTCAATACTCCACTTTATTCGAAGATTTTAAAAATTTATCGTGACGCTCTTATCAAAGGCGAAGTTCCCACAGTCGATCATTTCATAGGCTTGGGGGATGTTGAGGTACAAAAGGAGGTAATCGACATGGTTACGATCCGTTATGAAGTTTCTGTTCATTGGGAAGGTAAACACAAAATCGTCATCAATAAAGAAACGGATGATTTGTCTTTGACAGCCTATAAGAGTATTCTTCGTCTGAAGAAAAAAATGGTGAATAAAATGATGGATGAGGCAAAGCAAAAATTAAAAATTGCTGAAAATGAACACCTTGCAGACGATAAAATAGCTGGTTTCCAAGAGCTCTATTTCGAATTAAAAAAAGTTCAATTAGAAATTGACCGTGAACTTGGCATTGTGATCGGTTGAGGCCAAACTTTATTTGGCACTATCCTGTTTAGCAAACAGAAGCATGTAAATTTGTTCGTGCAATTTGAATATAAACCCCAATTTTGTGGAAAAATTTAAGCTTGACCCGATTGAAGATGCGATCGAGGCCATCAAAAAAGGTGAAGTAATCATTGTCGTAGATGATGAGGATCGTGAGAATGAAGGTGATTTTGTGTGCGCTGCTGAAGTAGTCACTCCGGAGATTATCAACTTTATGGCAACGCATGGCAGGGGACTTATTTGTGCCCCCTTGATTGAAGATCGATGTGAAGAAATCGGCTTAGAATTAATGGTGGGATCAAATACCGCAGCATTTGAGACGCCCTTTACGATTTCTGTTGATTTGATAGGTCATGGCTGTACCACCGGTATTTCTGCCTCAGACCGAGCAAAGACCATAAAGGCTCTGGTTGATGACTCTATTAATCCTAATGAGTTGGGTAAGCCAGGTCATATTTTTCCGCTGAAAGCTAAGCGGGGAGGAGTATTAAGAAGAGCCGGACATACTGAAGCTGCAATTGACTTAGCGAGATTGGCGGGTTTTTCACCGGCTGGAGTCTTGGTTGAGATCATGAATGAAGATGGTACAATGGCTAGACTTCCCGATTTGATTCAGGTAGCTAAGCGCTTTAAACTGAAATTAGTTTCTATAAAAGACCTTATTGCTTACCGTCTCAAAAATGAATCGTTGATCAAACGGGAGATTGGGGTAGAGCTTCCAACAACCTATGGAGATTTTGATTTAGTTGCTTTTAAGCAAACTAACACCGAAGAAATCCATTTGGCCCTAATCAAAGGTACGTGGGGGCCGGATGAACCAATCATGGTACGAGTCCACTCATCCTGTATCACAGGAGATATTTTTGGTTCCTGCAGATGTGATTGTGGTCCTCAGCTGCAACATGCCATGAGAATGGTGGAGGAAGAGGGTAAGGGTGTGATTCTATATATGAATCAGGAAGGTCGCGGCATTGGGTTAATCAACAAGTTGAAAGCTTACAAGCTCCAAGAAGAAGGAATGGATACTGTTCAGGCAAATTTAGCATTGGGATTGCCTATGGACAGTAGAGATTATGGAGTGGGAGCACAGATTCTTAGGGATCTTGCTGTTTCTAAAATTAGGCTGATCACTAACAATCCAAAGAAAAGAGTGGGACTTATTGGATACGGTCTGGAGATTGTAGAGCAGATACCAATCGAAATGGCTCCAAATCCTCACAATGAGAAATACCTGGCGACAAAACGAGACAAAATGGGTCATAATATTCTTAAGTAGGTTGTACTATTAGACTCATCCATTTTACTGAACCGTTGATAAGCTATTACGTAAATGATGGTATAATGAAAAGATTTAAAAATATAGTTTTGGTGCTTTGCATCTTCCTTTTAGGAATTTCAAGTCTGTATGCCCAAGCCAAATTCCCTTCCCAAATCTTTCATGAAGGAAATATTTATGGAATGGATGGACAAGTGTACACTGGACAGATAAAATACGATTTGGTAATAATTTAGTGCAAATCCAGGATCAGGCGATAGCCACATTTACAGCTTCAAATGTCTCCCACTTCGAGATTTTTGATGAAGTTTTTGGGGGAGTAAGAAAGTTCTTTTCGCTGCCATATTCGCTCAATGGAGATTACGAAACCCCAATTTTCTTTGAGGTTTTGTCCGAAGGAAATGATATTGCTTTGCTTTGCAGGGAATATATTGCTACTGATTCCCGAAATATGGGCGCTATGAACTCCATGGGTATGAATCCATTTTGGGGACCACCTACCATGATAGGATATCGATTGGCCTTCAATTATTATTTTTTCAAAGATGGCAGCATTGATAAGTATAGTCTGAAGAAAAAAGACCTTTTCGATATGCTTTCCGGGTACGATGAGGAAATAAGTCTTTTTATGAGGAAAAATAGATTAGAACATGATAAGCGAGGAGATTTACTTAGGATTACAGCTTATTACAATCAACTTAATAAAAACTAATGTCAAAACCGCTAATTCTCGTCTCTAATGACGACGGAATCACCTCCAAAGGAATAAGAGTACTTGTATCAATAATGAAGAAGTTGGGTGAGGTAGTAGTGGTAGCACCCGATAGCCCTCAGTCAGGAATGGGTCATGCAATTACTATTGGCGAAACTTTAAGATTAGTGGAAGAAGATATTTTTGAGGATGTACAAGCTTATTCATCCAGCGGTACACCAGCCGATTGTGTAAAGCTTGCCAAGCACCACGTATTAAAAGATCGTAAGCCTGACTTAGTGGTTAGTGGGATCAATCATGGTTCTAATACTTCAATCTCTGTCCTTTATTCTGGTACGATGTCAGCTGCAATAGAGGGAGCTATTGAAGGGCTTCCTTCAATAGGATTTAGCCTTTGTGACTTCTCATCCAAAGCTGATTTTTCACATGTTGAAGAATGGATAATAAAAATTTCAAGACAGGTTCTTGAAAATGGAATCCCAAAAGGAATAGCACTCAATGTTAACTTTCCCCCAAAGCAAAACCAGCCAATCCAAGGGATAAAAATTGTAAGGCAGGCCGATGCAAAATGGCAGGAAGAATTTTCAGAGCGCTATGATCCTACGGGTAGGAAATATTTTTGGATGGCTGGAAATTTTGTAAATTTTGACAAAGGTGAGGATAATGATGAATGGGCAATCGCTAATAATTTTATTTCCATTGTCCCTTGTCAATATGATCTTACTGCCCATCATGTAATCTCAAAGATCAATAAAGACTGGGATTGGGAAAACCTAAAAGCTTGACTTTGACCATTTAATAACTATTTATTAGTTTGATACATACTTGATTTTAACTCAATTATTATTATGTTTCGGGAGTTTTGAATTAATCAACTTTTGAAAAAACTTAACTTATCCATTTTTGTTCTTCTAAGCTTTTTCTTTTTAACGCTTTCTGCCCAAAATTTGGATACTTATACCTTAAAAAAGCACTTCCGCTAGCCACAGAATTAAACCGACTTCTTATTCTCAATGAGTTGGGGACAAATTTGCGGGAAATAGATCAGGATCTGGCTTTG